>NZ_JAMYSE010000011.1:0-130042 GCF_040321795.1 Mesorhizobium sp. M0244
CGCGCGGGCCGCCCCCCCCCCGGCCCCCCCCGCCCCCCCCCGCGCCCCCGCCGCGCCCGTAACCCCCCCCCCCCCCCCAACGAACGGGGGGGGCCCGCCCCGCCCCCCCCCCACGCCTTTCCAAAAGGTCAAAATTCCACGTGAATTTTGTTTCGGGCCGTGCCAGATTGGCCCGAAGCGGGAGGAAGACACTCCTGCCTGACGCCGTGTGCCTGCCGGAGAACCGGGCCGGCATGCGGTGCATAATGGACAAATAACCGACAGGGGTGTGGATCACATGAAACGTATCGTTCTCGGCCTCATGGCCGCAGCTGCAATGGTTCTTCCGGCCTTCGCCGCGGACATTCAACCCGCGATCCTCTATGATCTCGGCGGCAAGTTCGACAAGTCGTTCAACGAGGCGTCTTTCAACGGCGCCGAAAAGTTCAAGACCGAGACCGGCATCCCTTATGTGGAATTCGAGGTCAGCAACGCCACCCAGCGCGAGCAGGCGCTGCGCCGCTTCGCCGAGGACGGCCGCAATCCGATCGTCATGGCGGGCTTCTCCTGGGCGGATGCGCTGGACAAGATCGCGGTCGAGTTCCCCGACACCAAATTCGCCATCATCGACATGGTCGTCGACAAGCCCAATGTCCGCTCCCTGGTCTACAAGGAGCAGGAAGGCTCCTATCTCGTCGGCGTGATGGCGGCGATGGCTTCCAAGACCAAGAAGGTCGGCTTCATCGGCGGCATGGATATTCCGCTGATCCGCAGGTTCGGCTGCGGCTATGTCGGCGGCGCCAAGGCGGCCGGCGCCACCGACGTCATCCAGAACATGACCGGCGATACGCCGGCAGCCTGGAATGATCCGGCCAAGGGCGGCGAGATCGCCAAGACGCAGATCGACCAGGGCGCCGACGTGGTCTACGCGGCGGCAGGCGGCACCGGTGTCGGCGTGCTGCAGGCAGCGGCCGACGCCGGCAAGCTCGGCATCGGTGTCGATTCCAACCAGAACGGCCTGCAGCCCGGCAAGGTGCTGACCTCCATGGTCAAGCGCGTCGACGTTGCCGTCTACAACACCTTCATGGATGCCAAGGACGGCAAGTTCACCGCCGGCGTCAACGATCTCGGCCTCAAGGAAGGCGGCGTCGACTACGCCATGGACGACAACAACAAGGCGCTTGTCGACGATGCGATGAAGGCGGCGGTCGAAAAAGCCAAGGCCGACATCATCGCCGGCACCATCAAGGTGCACGACTACATGTCGGACAATGCCTGCCCGTATTGATCGACAGACACTGCTGAGCTGACGAGCCGCCGGGTGAAGGCCCGGCGGTTTTGTTTGTGGCCGGCAGGTTCTTGCTCCAGAGACAAGTTGCTGATGCAACCGATAACCGAACCCATACGCGAGCAAGATATCGAGGCAGTCGCAAGACTGCGCCATGCCGCATTCTTCGAGGGAAGCGGGAGGAGTCTCGCAGACGACGTTGCCGACCTGCGCAAACTGCTGGCCGGCGACGGGTTCGAGACTGCGCTGATCGTCCGGGTCGGCGGGGTGCCGGCCGGAACCTGTCTGCTGGTCCGCAATGAACTTGAGCCGGCGCACGATCTGACGCCGTGGCTGGCCGGGCTGGCCGTCGCTCCGGATCATCAGCGCCGAGGGATCGGGACGGCACTGGCCAGGGCGATCGAAGCGCATGCCGCATCGGCCGATGTCAGCGAACTCTATGTCTATACCTGGCAGGCGCGCGACTTTTACGCCACGCTGGGCTGGGTGGCCGTCGAGGAGTTTGAACAGCACGGCGCGCCCATGTTGCTGATGTCGCGCAAACTGCGCCTATAGGCGTTGCTCGCCCCTCACCAGTGCGGCGGCTTGGTTACCGGCACGTCGGGCGCCGCCTGTTCCTCCAGCGCCAGGAAGCGCTCGGCCAACGCGTCGAGCTTGCGCTGCATGCGCTCGATCACCTTCCACTGTTCGGCGATCTGGCCGGACAGTTCCTCGATGGTCTTCTCCTGCTCGGCGGCGCGGATTTCCAGCGTCGTCAGCCGGTCGGTGGGCATGGTCATTTGAAATCCTCGATCAGGCGATTGTGCAGGCTGCGGCCACGTTGGAAATTGACAAGCATGGCGGGATTTGTCGAGAGTGAACCCTGCTCCGGCCAATTGGCACAGACGGGGCGTCATGCTAGGCGTTTGACCAAGCGGTAAAAAAATAACAGTGGGAACAGGCTGCATGGCGCAAGCCGCAATCGAGCTGATCGGCATCGACAAGAGCTTTGGCGCCGTGCGCGCCAACCGCGACATCAATCTGGAAATTATGCGCGGCACCATCCACGGCATCGTCGGCGAAAACGGCGCCGGCAAGTCGACGCTGATGTCGATCCTCTATGGTTTCTACCAGGCCGACGCCGGCGAAATCCGTGTCGGCGGCCAGCCGGCGTCGATCAAGACGCCGAACGATGCGATCGCGCTCGGTATCGGCATGGTGCATCAGCACTTTATGCTGGTCGATAATTTCTCGGTGCTGGAAAACGTCATTCTCGGCGCCGAAAGCGATGCGCTGCTGAAGAAGAGTATCGCCAAGGCGCGTTCCGAGCTGGAGCGGCTCGAACGCGAATACGGGCTCGAGGTCGATCCGGACGCGATCATCGAGGAACTGCCGGTCGGCCTTCAGCAGCGCGTCGAAATCCTCAAGGCGCTCTATCGCGGCGCCGAGATCCTGATCCTCGACGAGCCGACGGGCGTGCTCACGCCGGCCGAGGCCGACCATCTGTTCCGCATCCTCAGGCAGCTGAAGGAGCAGGGCAAAACGATAGTGCTGATCACCCACAAGCTGCGCGAGATCATGGCGATCACCGACACGGTCTCGGTGATGCGCCAGGGCACGATGGTGGCGACACGCGAAACCAGGAAGACCACGGTCGAGGAGTTGGCCGAGCTGATGGTCGGGCGGCGCGTGCTGCTGCGCGTCGAAAAGGGTGAAGCGAAGGCCGGCGGCGTCAAGCTCGCGGTCAAGAACCTGACGGTCAAGGATTCCCGCGGCGTCACCATGGTCGACGACGTCTCCTTCGACGTCCATGCCGGCGAGATCGTCGGCATTGCCGGCGTCGCCGGCAACGGGCAATCCGAACTGCTCGAAGCGATTTCCGGCATCAGGCGCGCCGTGTCGGGCTCGGTCACGTTGGACGGCAAGCCGATCGACCTTACCGGGGCCGCCGATCCCGGCGAGCTGCGCGAGCGCGGCCTCGCCCATGTGCCGGAGGACCGCCATCATGTCGGGCTGGTGCTGGCCTTCGAGGAGAACGAGAATTCGATCCTCGGCTACCAGGACGACGAGCGCTATCTCAAGGGGCCATTCCTCAACATCGACGCGATCCGTAACGATGCCAGGGACAAGATCGTCAAGTACGACATCCGCCCGGCCGACTGCCGTCTCAAGACCGCCAATTTCTCCGGCGGCAATCAGCAGAAGATCGTGCTCGCGCGCGAAATGGAACAAGACCCGGGCGTGCTGATCGTCGGCCAGCCGACGCGCGGCGTCGATGTCGGCGCCATCGAATTCATCCACAAGCGCCTCATCGCCATGCGCGACCAGGGCAAGGCGGTGCTGGTGGTTTCGGTCGAGCTCGACGAGATCCGCTCGCTTTCCGACCGCATCCTGGTGATGTTCGCCGGCCGCATCGTCGGCGAGCGCGGCCCCGAGGCGACCGAGGGCGAGCTTGGCCTGCTGATGGCCGGCGTCGAGCACCGGGAGGCCGCCGAGTGAGCACTCCCTACGCCAAGCTGCCGGCCTGGGCCGACTATGTGCTGATCCCGCTGATCAATCTGTTCGTCGCCTTCGTCGTCGCCGGCTTCGTCGTCATATTGGTCGGCGAGAACCCGCTGCGTGCAGCCGTCATCCTGGTCGAGGGTGCCTTCGGCCGTGGCCAAGGCATCGCGTTCACGCTTTTCTATGCCACCACCTTCATCTTCAGCGGGCTTTCGGTGGCGGTTGCGGCGCATTGCGGCCTGTTCAACATCGGTGGCGAGGGCCAGGGCTATATCGCCGGTCTCGGCATCGGCATCGTTTGCCTGGCCTTCGACAGCGTGCTGCCGTGGTGGCTGACCTTCCCGATTGCCATTGTCGCGGCCGCGACGATGGGCGCGCTGTGGGCGCTGATCCCGGCCTATCTGCAGGCCAAGCGCGGCTCGCACATCGTCATCACCACCATCATGTTCAATTTCATCGCCGCCAGCGTGATGGTCTATGCGCTGGTGGGCATGCTGAAGCCGCCCGGCTCGATGGCGCCGCAGACGCGCACCTTCCTCGAAGGCGCACAATTGCCGAAGCTCAACTGGATCATCGAATTGTTCGGCGCGAAAATTCGTTCGGCGCCGTTCAACGTCAGCTCCCTGCTGGCGCTGGCCATGGCCTTTCTGGTGTGGGTGCTGATCTGGCGCACGAAGCTAGGCTACGAGATGCGCACCTATGGCCACAGCCCAAAAGCGGCGCGCTATGCCGGCATTTCGGAGATACGCATCATCATCATTGCGATGATGATCTCGGGCGCACTGGCCGGCATGATGGCGCTCAACCCGACAATGGGCGACCAGCACAACGTCGCGCTGGAATTCGTTTCGGGCGCCGGTTTCGTCGGCATCGCGGTGGCCCTGATGGGACGCCTGCACCCGGTCGGCATCGTGCTCGCGGCAATATTGTTCGGCATGCTCTACCAGGGCGGCGCCGAGCTCGCCTTCGAGATGCCGGCGATCAGCCGCGACATGATCGTCATCATCCAGGGCCTCGTCATCCTGTTCGCCGGCGCGCTCGAGCATATGTTCCGGCCTTATGTCCAGGCGCTGTTCGCCTCGCTCAGCCCGAGATCGGTCGGCATGGAAGCGATTAAGGGGAAGGGTGCCTGAGATGGATTTCTTCAACGCCATCGTACAGGTTCTGGACTCGACCATCCGTCTGTCGGTCCCCTTGCTGCTCGCCTGCCTCGCCGGCCTCTATTCGGAGCGGGCCGGCGTCTTCGACATCGGGCTTGAAGGCAAGATGCTGGTCGGCGCCTTTGCCGGCGCCGCCGCCGCCTCGGTCTTTCACTCCGCTTATCTAGGCCTCGGCATGGCCATCCTCATTTCGGTCGCCTTCGCGCTGATCCATGGTTTTGCCTCGATCACCCACCGCGGCAACCAGATCGTCTCCGGCGTGGCGATCAATTTCATTGCCGCCGGATCGACGATCATGCTCGGCCAGGCCTGGTTCCAGCAAGGCGGGCGCACGCCGGCACTGGCCGCCGGCGAACGCTTCGAGGCGATCATCTGGCCGGGCGCGGATGCGCTCAGGGGCGTGCCGATCCTCGGGCCGATTTATTCGGAGCTCATCTCCGGCCATTCCGTGCTGGTCTATCTCGCCTTCCTCGCCGTGCCGTTCACCTGGTGGGTGCTGTTCCGCACCCGCTTCGGGCTCCGCCTGCGCGCCGTCGGCGAGAACCCGGCCGCGGTCGATACCGCCGGCATCTCGGTCGCGTGGCTGCGCTACCGGGCACTGATCTGCACCGGCGTGCTCACCGGCATTGCCGGTGCCTATCTGTCGATGGTGCAGAATGGCGGCTTCGTGAAGGACATGACCGCCGGCAAGGGCTACATCGCGCTGGCCGCGCTGATCTTCGCCAAATGGAAGCCGGTCAACGCCATGTTCGCCTGCCTGCTGTTCGGCTTCCTCGACGCGGCGTCGATCCGCCTGCAAGGCACGCCGCTGCCGCTGATCGGCAAGGTGCCGGTGCAGTTCATGCAGGCGCTGCCCTATGTGCTGACCGTCATCCTGCTTGCCGGCTTCATCGGCAAGGCAATCCCGCCGCGCGCCGGCGGCGTGCCGTATGTCAAGGAACGCTGATCTATCATGGCTCATGATCTGTTCGAAGCGGCGAAAGCCGCCATGGCCAAGGCCTATGCGCCCTATTCGAAATTTCCGGTCGGGGCGGCGCTGCGCACCGAGGACGGCCGTGTCTTTGCCGGCGCCAATGTCGAGATCGCGTCTTACCCGGAGGGCTGGTGCGCCGAAACCACCGCGCTCGGCCATTTCATCATGGGCGGCGGCGGCAAGATCACGGAAGTCGCCGTGATCGCCGAACGCGTGGCAAAATGCTCGCCCTGCGGCGGCTGCCGGCAGCGGCTGGCCGAGTTCTGCCGGCCGGAAACGAAGTTCTATCTCTGCGACGATGGCGGCGTGGTCGAGACCGTGACCATGGGCGAGTTGCTGCCATACGGATTCAAAGGCGATGTGCTGAAATGAAGGAAGCGCTCGATCATCTCGTCGAGAAGCTGGATGGGCTGGCGCCGACCACCGCTTTGGTGCTGGGATCGGGGCTTGGCGGGCTTGTCGACAAGGTCGAGGATGCGGTGCGCATCTCCTACGCCGACTTGCCGGGCTTCCCCAGAAGCGGCGTCAGCGGCCACGCCGGCGAGGCGGTGGCGGGGCTCTTTGCCGGCGCCCCGGTGCTGATGCTGTCCGGCCGCGCGCATTATTACGAGCACGGCAACGCAGCGGCGATGCGGCCGGTACTTGAGGTGCTCGCCGGTCTCGGCATCTCCAAGCTGATCCTCACCAACGCCGCCGGGTCGGTCGATCCCGGGATGGGCCCGGGCTCGGTGATGCTGATCACCGACCACATCAATTTCTCGGGCTCCAACCCGCTGATCGGCGAACCGAGCGACCGCCGTTTCGTCGGCCTGACCGAAGCCTACGACGCCAGCCTGCGCGCGGCGATCGAGCGGGCGGCGAAGGCCACCGGTACCGCGCTGCACAAGGGCGTCTACATGTGGTTCTCCGGCCCATGCTTCGAGACGCCTGCCGAGATCCGCATGGCGCGCATCATGGGCGCCAACGCGGTCGGCATGTCGACGGTGCCGGAGGTCATTCTCGCCCGCTTCCTCGGCCTGCGCGTCGCCGCCTGTTCGGTCGTCACCAACCTTGCCGCCGGCATGACCGGAGCCGAGCTGTCGCACCAGGAGACCAAGGACATGGCGCCAGTCGGCGGCGCGCGGCTGGCGACCATTCTGCAGCGTGTTTTTCAGGACGGGTTTCCGGAGCACAAGGTCGACGCCTGATGCTTCCCCAGGAAATCATCCGCCGCAAGCGCGACGGTCAAAAACTGTCGGCTGAGGAGATGGCGGTCTTCATCGAGGGCCTGACCGCCGGCACCGTCACCGACGCGCAGGTCGGCGCCTTCGCCATGGCGGTGTTCTTCAACGGCATGAGCCGCGACGAGGCGGTGGCCTTGACAATGGCGATGCGCGATTCCGGCGATGTGCTCGACTGGTCGGATCTGCCCGGCCCGGTCACCGACAAGCATTCGACGGGCGGGGTCGGCGACAATGTCTCCTTGATGCTGGCGCCGATCGTCGCTGCCTGCGGCGCCTATGTGCCGATGATTTCCGGCAGGGGCCTTGGCCACACCGGCGGCACGCTCGACAAGATGGATGCCATCCCCGGCTACATCAGCCAGCCGGATGTTGCGCGCTTCCGCAAAACGGTGCTCGAAACCGGCTGCGCCATCATCGGCCAGACCGCCGATCTCGCACCCGCCGATGCCAGGCTCTACGCCATCCGCGATGTGACGGGAACGGTGGAATCGGTACCGCTGATCACCGCCTCGATCCTGTCGAAGAAGCTGGCGGCCGGCCTCAATTCGCTGGTGCTCGACGTCAAGGTCGGCAACGGCGCCTTCATGGAGAAATCGCGCGACGCAACCGCGCTGGCCAACAGCCTGGTCGACGTCGCCAACGGCGCCGGCCTGAAGGCCTCGGCGCTGGTCACCGGCATGAACGAACCGCTGGCGTCCGCCGCCGGCAACGCGGTCGAGGTTCGCAATGCCGTCGACTTTCTCACCGGCCGCTTCCGCGACCGGCGGCTGGAGGACGTGACGCTGGCGCGGGCCGCCGAGATGCTGCAATCGGCAGGCTTGGTGTCGTCCAACCAGGACGGCCTGCGCCGCGCCGCCGAGACGCTGGCCGGCGGCCGCGCCGCTTCCATCTTCGCGCGCATGGTGGCGGCACTGGGTGGTCCCGTCGACTTTGTCGACAATCCGGAAAAATATTTGCCGAAAGCGGCAACGGAATTCGCGGTCAAGGCGAGCGCGAACGGCTTTGTCACCGGCATCGCGACCCGCGAGATCGGGCTTGCCGTGGTCGGGCTTGGCGGCGGGCGGACGCGGCCCGACGACAGGATCGATTACGCCGTCGGCATCACCAGGCTGTTGCCGGTCGGCGCTGAAGTGCGGGCCGGCGAAGCGCTGGCGCTGGTCCATGCCCGCAATACCGGGGATGCCGAAGCGGCCGCGGCCGCCGTGCTTTCGGCCTATACGATCGGGGCTTCCAAACCGGCAACGGAGAAAACCGTCATCCGGCGGATCCTGCCGCGCGGGTAGAGCCATTCCGATGGTATCGGATGGGCTCTATCTTTCTTTGGACCACGATCTTGTCCGAAAACCGGTCCCCACTTTTCGCTGACGCGGAGCTGCGGTTCGAGATCACCGTCTACTGAACCAGCAGAAGCGTGCCGTCTTCGACCTGGTATTTTTCGAGCCGCTGAAGAAAGCTCATGCCGATCAGATTGGTGTGCAGCGCCTTGTCGTCGAGCACGACGGCCTGGACGCCCTCGACGGTGATCCTGCCGATCTGCAGGCGGTCGATCGTCACCACGGCGGCTTTGATCGCGCCATTGGCGGTGTTGACCTGATGGCTGAAGTCCGCCGAATTGAGCGAAATGCCGATCCTGCGCGCGGTCGAGCTGTTCAAGGCGACGAGCGTCGCGCCGGTGTCGATCATGCCGTCGACCTGACGGCCGTTCAATTTGAAGGCCGACATGAAATGCCCGCGCGCGTCCGCGGTGACGACGACCTTGCGGCCGAGCGGCTGCGGCGTTGCCGGCCTGTCCGGAACGGCGGCAAGGTTCAGGTCGGTTTGTGTGTCCGCCGGCCTGGCCCCGATGGCGGATTTCAACAGGCGCTCGATCACCTGTGGATTCGACTGATAGACGATCGGAAGCGATGCCGACGTTCCGGCAAACACGCCAAGGATGAGAAGCTTGCGCAGCATGGACCGGCCTTTGTGATTGCCGATCCTTAGTCCGACATAGTGATTGCCGCTTTAACGAATGCGGAAACCAGCCGTTTGCGTAAACAATCGGTAAACGGCGCATGATCCTCTCCGGAACGCAGTCGGTTCTGGAAAGGATAAGGCGCAGATTAGAAGCGTTGGAGCGTCCTTTGCGCGTCCAATCGGACGCGCGGCGCTCTAAACTATTTGGTTCCGTACATGCGGTCGCCGGCATCGCCGAGGCCCGGCATGATATAGCCCTTCTCGTTGAGCTGGCGGTCGATGGAGGCGGTGAAGACGGGGACGTCCGGATGCGCCTGGATGAACCGCTCGAGGCCCTCTGGTGCCGCCAAAAGGCAAAGGAAGCGGATGTTGGTGGCGCCGCGGCCTTTCAGCTTGTCGATCGCCGCGATCGCCGAATTGGCGGTGGCCAGCATCGGATCGACGACGATCACCAGCCGGTCGGCGAGGTCGCCCGGCGCCTTGAAGAAATATTCGACCGCCTCCAGCGTCTCGTGGTCGCGGTAGAGCCCGATATGGGCGACACGCGCCGCCGGCACCAGATCGAGCAGCCCCTCGAGCAAGCCGTTGCCGGCGCGCAGCACCGAGGCGAAGACCAGCTTCTTGCCCTCCAGCGTCGGCGCCTCCATCGTCTCGATCGGCGTCTCGATCGTCGTTGTGGTCAGTTCGAGGTTGCGGGTGACCTCGTAGCCGAGCAGCAGCGAGATCTCGCGCAGCAGCCGCCGGAAACCGGCCGTCGAGGTTTCCTTCTTGCGCATGATGGTCAGCTTGTGCTGGACAAGCGGATGGTCGACGACGGTGACGCCCTTCATGGTGCTCTCCAACTGCGCAGGTGAATAGTGAATAGTGAATAGTGAATAGGTTTGCGAGTCCTGGTTGAGCGGAAAACTCGCGGTTGACGGGCCGAAGCGCCGGGTGAACCATTCACCATTCACCTGCCCTTGACGTCGAGCCTGCCCAGCAGCGCCGCCCTCGTCTTCCTGTCGACGAAGGCTGCATCGATGGCCGTCCTGGTGACGGCGGTGAGCGCCTTGTCGTCCATCGCAAAATGCTCGGCGGCGATGTCGTATTCACGCTTCAGCGACGTCCAGAAATAGGGCGGGTCGTCGGAGTTGAGCGTTACTTTGCAGCTCGCCGCTTTCAGTGCGGGAAAGGGATGGTCGGCGAAACTGTCAAAGATTTTTAGGGCGATGTTGGAGCCGGGGCAGCATTCGAGCACGACGCCTTCGTCGGCGATGCGCCGGACGAGATCGGGGTTTTCGATGGCGCGCACGCCATGGCCGATGCGAGACGGGCGGATGTGGTCGAGTGCCGCCTCGACGCTCTCCCAGCCCATCAATTCGCCGGCATGGACAGTTATGCCGAGGCCGGCCTCGCGGGCGATTTCGAAGGCCCGGACATAGTCTTCCAGATCGCCTATCCGCTCGTCGCCGGCGACGCCGAAGCCGGTGACCAGCGGATGCCCGCTGCGGGCGGCGAAACGCGCCGCCCGCTCGATCGATTCGACACCGAAATTGCGCACGCCAGTGACGATCATGCGGCCTTCGATGCCGGTCTTCGCCTTCGCGCGGGCCATGCCTTCGCCGAGCGCGTCGGTATAGGCCTTCGGCGACAGCCCGGCCTTGCTGGCATGGTCGGGCGAGGTGAAAACCTCGGAATAGATGGCGCCGTCCCGGGCGAGGCTGGTCAGGTAGTGATCGGCCAGCCGCGCATAGTCTTCTTCGGTGCGGAACAGGTCGGAGGAGAAGTCGTAGGCCGCGAGGAAAGAGGTGAAATCGTGCCAGACGAAGGAGCCGTTCTGGATGTAGGGCGAGGCATCCTTGCCGTATTTCTCAGCCTGGCGGAGGACGAGTTCAGGCGCTGCTGCCCCTTCGATGTGGCAGTGCAGTTCTGCTTTCAAAGGCATTCAATTATCCCGTCAGAAGCGCGGCCGAACACCGCGCCTTAAACAATAGCGCCCACACCATCGATCGGCTATGGTCCCGCCGATTTTATGGCGGATCAAAACGATGTCGGTTGAAAGAACCACGGCTGCGGGCGGCATGGAAACCTCCTATGGTTTCAGGCGGGTAGGGTCAGGCGACAAGCAGTCCCTGGTCAATGATGTTTTCCACAAGGTGGCGAACCGCTACGACCTGATGAACGACCTGACGTCGGCCGGGTTGCATCGGTTGTGGAAGGACGCCATGGTCGCCTGGCTCAATCCACCGAAGCGGCCGGGCTGGAGCGTTCTCGACGTTGCCGGCGGCACCGGCGACGTCGCCTTCCGCATCGTTGAGGCGAGCGGCAGGCACGCCCATGCAACGGTTCTCGATATCAACGGCTCGATGCTCGCCGTCGGCCGCGACCGGGCCGAGAAAAAGGGCCTGTCGGCAAATACTGATTTCGTCGAAGCCAATGCCGAGGAACTGCCTTTTGCCGACGCTACTTTCGATGCCTACACCATTGCTTTCGGCATCCGCAACGTGCCGCGCATCGATGTGGCGCTTGCCGAAGCCTATCGCGTGCTGAAGCCCGGCGGACGCTTTCTCTGCCTTGAATTCTCCGAGGTCGACATGCCGCTGCTCGACAAGGTCTATGAGGCATGGTCGTTCAACGCGATCCCCAGGATCGGCAAGGTGGTGACCGGCGACGGCGAGCCCTATTCCTATCTCGTCGAATCGATCCGCAAATTTCCCAATCAGCAGAATTTCGCAGCGATGATTTCCCGCGCCGGCTTCGACCGCGCCTCGTTCCGCAACTACTCCGGCGGCATCGCCGCGCTCCATTCGGGCTGGAAGCTTTGAGGCAACCCCAGCCATGAGCAGCATCGGCGCTGGTTTAAGGCTCGTTCGGGCCGGCTGGGTGCTGGTCCGCGAGGGCGTCATCGCGGCGTTACCCGGCGACGAGCTCTCCGGTCTGCCGAGATTCGGCTGGCGGATGGCCCGGCTGTTCACCCGCCGCCGCGCGCTTGCCTATGAGCGCGGCGACCGGCTGGCCAAGGCGGTCGTGCGGCTCGGCCCATCCTACGTCAAGCTCGGCCAGTTCCTGGCGACGCGGCCGGACGTCGTCGGCAACGATATAGCGCTTGATCTCGCCATGCTGCAGGACAAGATGCAGACGTTTCCGAAGGCCGAGGCCGTTGCCGCGGTAGAAGCCTCGCTCGGACGCAAGGTCGGCGAGCTCTATGTCGGTTTCGGCGAGGCGGTCGCCGCCGCCTCGATCGCCCAGGTCCATACCGCCGAAACCCTGCAGGACGGCGTCGTTACCCGGGTGGCGGTGAAGGTCATCCGGCCGGGCGTGCGCCGCCGCTTCTTTCGCGATCTCGAGAGCTATTTCCTCGCCGCCCGGCTGCAGGAAAAATACATCCCGTCGTCGCGCCGGCTGCGGCCGGTCGAGGTGACCGAGACACTCGCCCAGACCACCAAGATCGAAATGGACCTGAGGCTGGAGGCGGCAGCTTTTTCGGAGCTCGGCGAAAACACCAAGGACGATCCCGGCTTTCGCGTGCCGTCGGTCGACTGGGAGCGCACCGGTCGCGACGTGCTGACCATGGAATGGGTCGACGGCATCAAGATGAACGATATCGCCGGCCTCGCTGCCGCCGGCCATGATCTGAAGGCGATCGCCGCCAATCTGGTCCAGTCGTTCCTGCGCCATACGCTGCGTGACGGGTTCTTCCATGCCGACATGCATCCGGGGAACCTGTTCGTCGAGGCCGACGGCACCATCGTTGCCGTCGATCTCGGCATTGCCGGCCGGCTCGGCAGGAAGGAGCGCCGGTTCCTCGCTGAAATCCTCTACGGCTTCATCACCCGCGACTATCTGCGCGTGGCCGAGGTGCATTTCGAGGCCGGCTACGTGCCGCGCCAGCACAATGTCGCGGCGTTCGCCCAGGCGATCCGGGCGATCGGCGAGCCGATCCACGGCCAGCCGGCCGAGACCATCTCGATGGCCAAGCTGTTGACGCTTCTGTTCGAGGTGACCGACCTGTTCGACATGGCGACGCGATCCGAGCTAGTGCTGCTGCAGAAAACCATGGTCGTTGTCGAGGGCGTCGCCCGCACGCTCGACCCGGCCTTCAACATGTGGAAGACGTCGGAACCGGTGGTCAGCGGCTGGATTGCCCGCAATCTCGGCCCGCGCGCCCTGCTGGCCGACGCGCGCGACGGCGCCAGCGCGCTGCTGGCGCTGGCCCGTCAGGCGCCGGACCTCGCAGCCCGTACCGAGCGGCTGTCGCGTGAGATCGACCTGATGGCCGAAAACGGCCTGCGCTTCGACGAGGGGACGGCGGACGCGATCGGCAAGGCCGAGGCGCGCCACACCCGCTCCGGCCGGTTGGCGCTGTGGGTGATCGCTCTGACGATGGTGTATATTGCCTGGCGTATATTCTAGCGCTTGTTCCAAAGTGATTGCATTGCTATCGTTGCTTTCACCGATTTCGGGCAAAGTGCAATCAGATGGCCAGCATCACGATCCGCAACCTTGATGACGAGGTCAAGGACCTGCTGCGCCGACTTGCGGCGGAGAATGGCCGGTCGATGGAAGACCAGGCGCGGGTGATGATCCGCGCAGCGGTCGAAGGTCAGCTCGGTCCGGTCGGCCGCATCGACCAGATCGAGAAAACACTGCGCGAGCTGACGAGTTCGCAAAGTCCGGCAACGCCGATGGTTGCCGTCTCCAGCGTGCGAGGCATCCTCTCTGGCAAGCGCATCCTGCTAATCATCGGCGGCGGCATCGCCGCCTACAAGGCGCTCGACCTGATCCGCCGGCTGCGCGAACGCGGCGCTGCGGTGCGCGTGGTGATGACCGCCGCGGCGCAGGAATTCGTCACCGCGCTGTCGGCCGGAGCGCTGTCCGCCGACCATGTCTTCACCGGACTCTTCGACCGGCAGGACGAGCACGATATCGGCCACATCAGATTGTCGCGCGAGGCCGCTCTTGTGGTCGTGGCACCCGCCACCGCCGACCTGATGGCAAAGCTCGCCAATGGCCATGCCAACGACCTTGCCTCGACCGTCCTCATAGCCACCGACAAACCGGTGCTGATGGCGCCGGCGATGAACCCGAAAATGTGGTCGCATCCGGCGGTCCGCCGCAACCGTGCGACGCTGAGCAAGGACGGCGTCGGATTCGTCGGCCCGGCGAAGGGCGAGATGGCCGAAAGCAACGAAGCGGGCGAGGGCCGCATGGCCGAGCCGCTGGAGATCGTCGCCGCGATCGAGGCGCTGCTCGACAGCCGGCCAAAGCCGCTGGCGGGCAGGAAGATCATCGTCACCTCCGGGCCGACGCATGAACCGATCGATCCGGTCCGCTATATCGCCAATCGCTCGTCGGGCAAGCAGGGCCATGCGATCGCGGCGGCGCTGGCGAAGCTTGGCGCCGACGTTCGCCTCGTCTCCGGCCCGGTCGGCATTGCCGATCCGGCCGGCGTCGCTACGCTGCACGTCGAAACCGCCGTCGAGATGAAGGACGCGGTCGAGCAGTTGCTGCCGGCCGACGCGGCGGTGTTCGTCGCCGCTGTCGCCGACTGGCGCACTCAAAGTTCAGCCGGGGAAAAGATCAAGAAGGTGGCCGGCGAGGGGCCGCCGGCGCTGCAGATGCTGGAAAATCCTGATATCCTTGCCGGTGTCGGGCATCACAAAAAGCGGCCGATGCTGGTGGTCGGTTTCGCTGCGGAGACACAGGATCTGGTCAGGAATGCCGAGGCCAAGCTTGCGAGAAAGGGTGCCGATCTCATCGTCGCCAATGACGTCTCGCATGAACGCGGTTCCCCCGGCGTGATGGGTGGCGATCGCAACAAGGTGCGGATCGTTTCGAAATCCGGTGTCGAAGAATGGCCCGAGATGAGCAAGGACGAAGTAGCTGCGCGCCTTGCGGCATTGATCACCGAGCGGCTGAAGACGGTTGTGGTTTAGCGATCTCCCCCCTCGTGGGGAGATGCCAAGTGGTGGCAAAGAGGGCAGGCCAGAGGGGGGCGCTGTCCCGCCGACGTTTCGAAGGATCGTCTGCCGCCGCGCTCGAAACAAACAGGATCCCGGGAATCTGCGCGCTCTCGTATCGGGTAGCTTAAGTCCACGTTTGGCGATCCGTCGCGCCCCCCTCTGCCCTGCCGGGCATCTCCCCCACGAGGGGGGAGATCGGCAGCTTCGCCGCCCCGGAAATCCTGAGCGCGGCAAGGCACCCCAGGATGCCGAGCGGTATGAAGGCGAGGAAGAGCCAGGCGGCGACATTTGCCGCGGCCTCGCGGTTCAGGCCCTCGGAAAAGCCGCTGGCGTTGGCGACGATGCCGGTCAGCGCCGCACCCACGGCATAGCCGATGCGCTGCATGGTCGGCACGGCGGCCGAGGCGATCGTCTGCTCGCCCTCCCGCGCCGATGCCACGATGACGCGCGTGACGAACGGCCAGGCAATGCCGAAGCCGCCGCCTTGCAACAGGGCACAAAGCAGGATTAACGGGATCGAGCCAGCCGGAACCGTATAGGCGAAACCGGCGACGCCTGTGGCGATCATCAGCGCACCGCCGACGATGATCAGCCGCTCGCGTTCCGGCGGCGCATTGGCGACGAGGATCGACAGGATCGACCAGGCGATCGATTCGGCGGCGATGATATAGCCGGTGGTCAGGATCGGAATGCCGTGCAGGCTGGTCAGGAGCAGCGGTCCGTAGACGGTAAAGGAGCAGGTCGCCACCGAGAACGCCGCGACCATGGTCATGCCCGCGCCGACCGGCGAGCGCCACGAGAACAGCCGCGACGGGAACAGCCGCGAGCGTGGCTTCAGCGCGTCGATATAGATGAACAGCATCAGGCCGATCAGGCCGAGGGTGAGCAGCAGCGACGAGCGCAGCAGGGCGATGTCGACGCCGGCGGTGGCAATCAGCACGACGCTGACGGCGAGGCAGCCAAGGGCCGCAAACGGGAAGGGCGGCGCCGAGCCGCTGGCCGCCTGTGGCCTTGTCGCCTCCGGCGTGTCGAGCACGATGAAGCTTGCCAGCGCCATGGCCGCGCCGCCGAGGGTGAAGACGCCGAAGGCCCAGCGCCAGGACGAGAATTCGGTCATGGCCGCGCCGAGCACCGGCCCGCTGAAGGCGGCGACGCCCCAGATCGCCGACATGACGCCGAAGAGCTGCGGCCAGATGGCGCGGGCAAACAGCCGCTCGACCGAGACGAAGGCCAGCGACACCAGTGCACCGCCGCCGAGCCCTTCGATCAGACGGCCGGCGAGGAACAGCGGCATCGAAGGCGCGGTGGCGCAGACCAGCGCACCGGCGGCATAGCGCAGGGCCGCGACCATCATGTTGGTGAGCAGCGCGACATAGCTCACCAGCCGTCCCGCCGCAGCACCGGCGACGATGGCGCCGAGCTCGTAGATCGCCAGCGACCAGCCGACCAGCTGCACGCCGGCGAGCTCGCCGACCATGGCCGGCATGACCGTTGCCACCATCGTCTCGTTGGTGGCGTGCAGCAGGATGCCGAGGCTGATGAAGCAGAAGCGCGCCAGGTCGCCGCTCGCCCACAACGCGCGCCAGTCGACCTTGTTCGTGCCGGTCTTGGTCACCCCGTCCTCCCGAATTTCCCATAGCCCAAAATGTTGGAGCGTTCTTCGCGTCCAATGACGCGTGCCGCGGTATCGGGAGGGCTTGTAGAACCTCAACCGTAGTTGAGTTCAAGCGGTTTTTGTTCGCCGTTGGTAGCGGATCCAAAAATCATGCGGGTGAGACGCAAGCAAAACTGGGCTGCTGCACTCCTCAGCCACCGTAACGGTATGGATCTAGGGCGGAGCAGGAGCGGAGCGACGTAGCGGAGACCCTGGGATGCCGTGACTTCCTGAGCGCTGCAACTTTGAACATCAGGGCAGCACATCCTCTGCGGAGTGGGCTTGCCGGAATCCATGGGCTTTCGGCTTCGGCAGCTATTCGCAGGCCGCTTCACCTGAATATCAGCACACCTAGGCTGCCCCGCCGCGCGCGGAGCCACGCTATGCCGCCTATTTGAACGAGTGGATCAGGTCCAGCGAGGTGACGGCGACTGCCAGGTTGACGCCGGTCTGTGCCTGGACGCTGAGCGGCTGCAGCGAAAAGGCGCTGCCGAGGCCGCCGACCAGGAGATTGGCGCCGCCGCCGGTGACCACGCTGGCCTCGGCATTCACGCCATAGTAGGCGCCGGCAAGATCGCCTTCATCGTGGTTGCGGGTTGCCGCCAGAACCGCCCATACCAGCTGGCCCTGATGCGTCCGGCCGACATCGACGCCAAGCTTGGAAATCACCCCGGTATAGACTTCGGAAGGGCCGCCACGATGCGGACGAAAGACACAGGAAACACCCTTGTTGGAGGTGACCAGATAGGCCGTGCCGCCGTCGATGGTGCAGTCGAGCACGCCGAGCTGAAGCTTGCCGGCGCTGGCGGGAGCGGCAAGAACCGTCGTGGCGAGAGCGGCGGCACAGGCGAGTTGCTTGATCATGGGAAGGTCCTTTCGAAACTGCTTTGAACAACGGCTGAGCACGCCGAGCGTTCCGCCGAAACCTTGGCGCCAACAAGGCAAGGGTAAACCAGGGTTGTCGAAGTGCGGAAACGGACGCCCGATAAACCGGCCCGGTCAGCCGGCGCTGGTGCGGGCCAGACCGTCCTTGGCCGGTTGGTAGGTCGGATTGAGGTGCACTGCCTCGCGGTAGGATTTCGAGGCCCTGACCTTGTCGCCGCGCCGCTCGTAGATCAGCGCCTGGTTGGACCAGGCCTCGGCGTTCTTGCCGTCGAGCTTGATCGCCATGTTGAAGTCGGCGAAGGCATTGTCCTCGTCGTTCATGGCAAGGTAGGAGAGGCCGCGTCCGTTGTAGGGCTCGGAGGCGTCCGGCGCCAACGAAATGGCTGTCGAGAAATCCTCGATGGCAAAGGCGTGCTGGCCCTGACTCTGATAGATCAGGCCGCGATTGTGATAGGCGCGCGCGTCGGTCGTGTCGAGCTGGATCGCCTTCTGGAAATCGTTGAACGCGTCCTGGATCCGGCCGGCCCTGCGGTAGAGATTGCCGCGGCCGATATAGGCGGCGTCATAGTTGGAATTGATCTGGATCGAGCGGTTGTAGTCGGCGAGCGCGCTCGCCTGGTCACCAAGGAAGCGCTGGATGAGCGCGCGGTTCGAATAGGCCTGGTAGAAATTCGGATTGAGCTGGATGGCGGTGTTGAAGTCCTTCAGCGCCGCCTGGTACTGGCCGCCGCGGCCATAGGCCGAACCGCGCACATTGTAGGCTTCCGGATCCTGGGGGTTGCGCTGGATCACCGCCGACAGCGAGGAGATGTTCTCGCTCGAGCCTTGCGCCTTGTCGATGTTGTTGAACTCGCCGGTAGGAACCGTCTGGCAGCCGACAAGCGCCAACCCGGAAAGCAGGGCTGCCGTCAGGACGAAGCCGCGCCACGCGGTTCTGCGCTCTACGGTGATTGCGTCCATGTCTGCCCTGCCTCACTGCGCCGTCAGGTCCGGTCCCCCTCCGAACCGGCATCTCTCCGCACCGGCCCTCTCGACCGGGTCGAACTCAAAACAAAAAGGTGGCGGCGATTCCGCATCGCGCCACCTTGGATATCCTTGGAAAAGGACGAAAAATTGGCGTCAGAACCGCGGCGGACGCGGAGCACCGGCAGCACCGGCTGCGACCGGACGCGGCGTCATCGGCAGCAGGCCTTCGCGCTGGGCGCGCTTGCGGGCCAGCTTGCGGGCGCGGCGCACGGCTTCCGCCTTCTCGCGGGCGCGCTTCTCGGAAGGCTTCTCGTAATGTCCGCGCATCTTCATTTCGCGGAAGATGCCTTCGCGCTGCATCTTTTTCTTGAGCGCGCGAAGCGCCTGATCAACATTGTTGTCGCGGACGAGTACCTGCACGGGCAATCCTGTCTTTCGGGTTTGAAATCAACAGGCAAGCGGCCATAGCCACAAGCCTCCGCGGCGCGTTACACCACGAATTGGGGCGGCTGATAGCAGAATCAGGGCGCTCTGTCCACAGCCGATTGAGAGGCGGTGCCGACCCTGAAACGAAAAACCCGCCTCGACGGCGGGTCGTCGGTGTGAATCAGCACCATACGCAAATTACTAGCATAGCTGCCGGCACAAAGCAAGAACAAAATTCGTCTTGGGTCAGATAGGCGCCGCTACGCCGTGGCCAGGTGCAGCTGCTCGAAACCCTCGAAGAACTCGCCGTAGTCGCAGGTTATTTCCTCGCCGGCGGCGATGTCGCGGATGGCGGTGGCTCCGCCATATTGTGAAAAATCGGTGTTCGGCTTGTTGGCATGGTTCATGAAGCGGCCATTGTCGACCTCATAGACCATGAAGCCCGGCCGGTCCGGACTGGGATAGGCATATCTGTCGAGCAATTCCCTGAGATGCGGCGGCGCCGTCTCATATTTTGCCATCGGGATCAGCCGGTCGAGGTCCAGATCGAGCCGCCAGATCGGCGTCCCTTTCCGGACCGGCTCGGCGGCGAATACGCCGACGCCTTCGATTGCGCTCGCAGCGATATAAGTCCTGATCAGCAGCATGTTTCCAACCCGTCTTCGAATGGAAAACGGAATCGTCAAATCGCACCGAAAAGCAAGCCCGGTTTTGCGACATTTTGGTTCACGAGCCTGCGCGCGATCGGGAAACAGGTCACGTCCGGTTGATCGAGACGCCACCATCGGCAAACAGCGCCGTTCCGGTGGTAAAGCTCGACGCATCCGAAGCCAGATAGAGCGCGGACCGAGCGATCTCTTCGGGCTGCGCCATACGCTTCAGGGCATGAATGCCTTCGACGAAAGCCCTGGCCTCCGGCGTGGTCGTCGTCGCGCCCGGCGTGTCGGTGCCGCCGGGCAACAGCGCATTGACGCGCAGCCCTCGCGGTCCGAATTCAGCGGCCAGAACCTGCGTCAATCCAATGAGGCCGGCCTTGGCCGCGGCATAGGCCGCCATGCCCGGCATGCCGGCGGTTCGGCCGACGAAGCTGGAGGTGAAGATCAGTGAGCCGCCACCGCGCTCCAGCATCGCTGGAATCTGGTATTTGGCGCCGAGGAAGGCGCTAGTCAGGTTGGTGTCCATCGTCTCATGCCATGTCGTCGGCAACATGTCGGGAACCGGACCCATCAAACCCACGGCTCCGGCATTGTTGAAGGCGATATCGAGCCCACCGAACCTCTCCAGCGCCAGATCGACAAGTCCTTTCGAATAGGCCTCTTCGGTGACGTCGCCGGCAAGTGCTGCGGCCATCCCGCCGGCCCCGAGGATTTCATCAACGAGGATGTCGAGCTCCGCCTGGCGGCGGGCTGCGACGACGAGCTTGGCGCCTTGCTCGGCAAAGAGCTTTGCGGTGGCGCGGCCGATGCCGGAACTGGCGCCAGTGACGATGGCGATCTTGTTGGCAAGTGCGAGCATTTTTTGCATCCTTTTTTCGCGCCGGCTCTTGCCGGCAATCGGGATGCTTGGTCGCAAATCGGGGCGGTGCGAGCCACCCGATACCTGCGCTCCCTCGATGGTGCTTCTTGACGTCCGCTGGCCACCAGGCTACGGCTCGTCATCCAAAACTCGCGGGTGGACGCGCCACCCATTTGCAATGACCCCCCAAGACATGATGAGCAAGTTGCTGGAGCCCGGCTTCGAGGGCGACGGTGAGTTGACGTGGGCTCTTCGTTCGGAATTTGCCAAAGGCTTTCCGGTAGAAAATCTCCGACCGTTGCTGGTCTCCAGCAATGCCCGGACACAAGCTGCAGCGGTGTTCATAGCGGTCGAAATAGGTTCCAGGCTCCTGAGCTTCAGGCTGAACTGTGTTGTTGCAGAGATAGCCGAACTGCTCGACAGTAAAGAGTCGCGCACCCGGTTCGATGCCATCGAGGCGCTCGGGCGCTGCACCACGCCAGCCGATGGCGCCATTCTCGGTCGCGTGATGCTGCGGCTGGATGACGAACATGCCGGCGTTCGATGGAAGGTCGTTGAGTTCATCTGCATTGCGGAGCGCTGGCAGCTGCGGCTCGCGGTGGAAAATGCCGCCGCGTTGCGTCCGGACTCGGCTTTTGGGGCGTTGGTCAACGCTTACGGCCAGCATTTCATGCCGAGCCCAGGGACCTGCCGAGGTTGCTCAACCACCCGGATGCACTTTTACGGCGCTTTGCAGCCGCAGTGGCTATAAGGCCGCGCGATGTGATCGTCGAGCGCTTCGTGGCCATGGCGGAGCAGTCGGACGATGCTGAAGTTCGTAAAATCGCCGCCGATTGCCGTCAAGGTTATTTGCGGCCGACCTATGCAATCGGGCCGTCAATCTTGAAGCGTGCGTCGTCTGAAACGTCAAAAGGCGAAACTCAGAACAACGGCCGTTGAAGGCACGGCGCAAAACGGCAAGCGCCGTCGCAAACAGTGCAAGGCTGGCAGCGTCGTTTCGCTAGTGATACAGCTTCGCGCGCCGGGGTTCGAGTGGATGCCCGGCCGTCATTTGCGAGGCCTGCGACGTTGAAGAAATACTCGGTATTCGCCATCGCCCGTGAGGCCATGCGCGGGCATAAGGGCTGGGAGGAACAATGGTCCTCGCCGGAGCCGAAGAAGGACTACGACGTCATCATCGTCGGCGCCGGCGGCCACGGCCTAGCCACCGCCTATTATCTCGCCACGGTACACGGCATCACCAACGTAGCGGTATTGGAAAAAGGCTGGCTCGGCGGCGGCAATACCGGCCGCAACACAACCATCATCCGCTCAAACTATCTCTATGACGAGAGCGCCGGCATCTACGACCACGCGCTGAAGCTGTGGGACGGGCTCAGCCAGGAGCTCAACTACAACGTCATGTATTCGCCGCGCGGCGTCATGATGCTCGCCCACAACATCCACGACATCCAGGTCTTGAAACGCCACGTCCATGCCAACCGGCTGAACGGCATCGACAATGAATGGCTGACGCCGGAGCAGGCCAAGGAATTTTGCCCGCCGCTCAACATTTCGCGTGATGCGCGCTATCCGGTGATGGGTGCCGCGCTGCAACGCCGCGGCGGCACGGCGCGGCACGATGCGGTCGCCTGGGGCTATGCGCGCGGCGCCTCGGCGCGCGGCGTCCACATCATCCAGAATTGCGAGGTCACCGGCGTCAAGCGCGCGCCGAACGGCGCGGTCAGCGGCGTCGAGACGACGCGCGGCTTCATCGGCGCCAAGAAAGTCGGCGTTGTGGCCGCCGGCCACTCTTCGGTGATCATGAACATGGCCGGCGTGCGCATGCCGCTGGAAAGCTATCCGCTGCAGGCGTTGGTGTCGGAGCCGGTCAAGCCGGTGGTGCCTTGCGTGGTTATGTCGAACACGGTGCATGCCTACATCTCGCAGTCCGACAAGGGCGAGCTGGTCATCGGCGCCGGCACCGACCAGTACGTCTCCTATTCGCAGACCGGTGGGCTGCACATATTGCAGCACACGCTCGACGCCATCTGCGAGATGTTCCCGATCTTCACGCGCATGAAGATGCTGCGCTCGTGGGGCGGCATCGTCGACGTGACGCCCGACCGCTCGCCGATCCTGGCCAAGACGCCGGTGCCCGGCCTCTATGTCAATTGCGGCTGGGGTACCGGCGGCTTCAAGGCAACGCCGGGCTCGGGCCATGTCTTTGCCCATACGATCGCCAAAGACGATCCGCATCCGATCAACGCGCCCTTCACCATCGAGCGCTTCCGCACCGGCCGCCTGATAGACGAGGCGGCAGCGGCAGCGGTGGCGCACTGATGATGACCGAGATGGCCGTCGCCATGCCGCTGATGCTCGCCGGCGAGCAAGGCCTGTTCCATTTTCCGTCGCCGGACGAGGTGCGCGCGCAGCCGATCAGTCGCGCCGGGAACGAGACCGAATGGCCGTTTTCCATCGACGACGGCATGCTGACCTGCGTCTGGAGCGGCGGGCGAAAGATCGTCGTCTTCTTCGAGGCGCGTCCGTCCGGTCTGGACCCGGACGAACCGTTCCAGCCGCGCGGCGTCATCGTCACTACCAATCCGGTCCAACTGATCCTGGGCAACATGGCCAACCGCGACCTTTTCAGCCCTGCGGCAAGCATCGAGGAGCGCATCCGGCTTGTCGCGCCCTTCGTGGCGATGGGCGAGAGGCTTTGCGACCAACCGGCCGGCGCCCGCGTCGGCCACGGCGAACTGTAGGACCAACCATGCTTCTCATCCGCTGCCCCTATTGCGAGGAAGAGCGCCCTGAGCTCGAATTCCGCAACGCCGGCGAGGCGCATATTGCGCGTTCTCCCAACATCGCCGGCGAGACCGACGACGACTTCGAAAAGTTCTTCTTCATCCGCTCCAACCCAAAAGGCATCATTTATGAGCGCTGGCGGCACATGCATGGCTGCGCGCGGTTCTTCAACGCCGTGCGCGACACCGTCAGCGACAGGTTCCTGATGACCTACAAGGCCGGCGAGCCGAAGCCGGCGAAGCTGCCGGGAGCCGCCAAATGAGCGTGACGTTCCGCATTGCCGGCGCTGGACGGCTCAAACAGGCAAAGATGGCTGGCTTCAGCTTCGACGGCCGCCCCTATACCGGCATCGAGGGCGACACGCTGGCTTCCGCACTGCTTGCCAATGGCGTCCATCTCGTCGGCCGCTCGTTCAAATACCACCGGCCGCGCGGCTTCCTGTCCGCCGGCGCGGAAGAGCCGAACGCACTGGTCGAAATCAAGCGCGATTCCGCCAGGAAGACACCAAATGTCCGCGCCACGGTGCAGGAGCTTTACGACGGGCTGACGGCACAGTCGCAGAACCGCTGGCCGTCGCTCGCTTTCGATATCGGTGCGGTCAGCAACATCGCCTCGCCGATGCTTTCGGCCGGCTTCTACTACAAGACCTTCATGTGGCCGAAGGCGGCGTGGAAAAACCTCTACGAGCCCAAGATCCGGGCCGCCGCCGGCCTTGGCGTCGCCCCCGACCAGCCGGACCCCGACCATTATTCGGCGCGCTTCGCCCATTGCGATGTGCTGGTGCTTGGCGGCGGTGCCGCGGGCATAGCCGCGGCATTGGCCGCGGCCGAGACCGGCGCGCGCGTCATCCTTGCCGACGAGCAGGCGGAATTCGGCGGCAGCCTGCGGTTCGAGAGCGGTGCCAGGATCGACGGCCAGGACGGTTTTGCCTGGGCGCAATCGGCAGTGGCCAAGCTTAAGGCCATGGACAATGTTCGCGTGCTGCCGCGCGCCACCGCTTTCGGCTATTACGCGCAGAATTTCGTCGGGCTGGTCGAGCGCGTCAGCGACCATCTGCAGAACCCCGGCCGCGACCTGCCGCGCGAGCGGCTGTGGCAGGTTCGCGCCAGGCGCGTCGTGCTGGCGACCGGCGCCATCGAGCGGCACATGGTGTTTGCCGACAACGACCGCCCCGGCATCATGCTGGCATCGGCGGCGCGCGCCTATCTCAACCATTATGGCGTCGCCGTCGGCAGGAATGTCGGGGTCTATACGGCGAACGATTCCGCCTATGCGGCGGCGATCGACCTGAAGAAGGCCGGTCTCAATGTGGCGGCCATCGTCGATCTGCGCGACAACCCGACCGGGCCGGTGATCGACGAGGCAAGGGCGCTCGGCATCGAGATCAATTTCGGCCGTGCGGTGATCCGCGCCGGCGGCAAATTGCGGGTGTCGTCGATGACGGTGCAGCCGAAGAACGGCGGCGGCGAGCGCACCATCCCGGTGGACGCCATCCTGATGTCGGCCGGCTGGACGCCGTCGGTGCATCTGTTCTCGCAATCGCGCGGCAAGGTTGCCTTCAACGACGAGACCAAGCGCTTCGTGCCCGGAACTTATGCGCAGGATTGCATCTCGGTCGGCGCCTGCAACGGCACCGACGGGCTGTCGGCGACCATCGACGAAGCCTATGCCGCCGGCGCCAAGGCGGCCAAGGATGCCGGTAGCAAGCCAGCCAAGAGCACCAAGCCGAAGGTTGATGCCGGCGAAAGCTGGTCGCGCGGCATGCTGGGTGCTGCGCCAGGCGCCGGAGCGGACACAACGGTGAAGGCGTTCGTCGATTTCCAGAACGACGTCACCGCCAAGGACATTCGCCAGGCGGTGCATGAGGGCATGCGCTCGATCGAGCACGTCAAACGCTTCACCACCAACGGCATGGCGACCGACCAGGGCAAGACCTCCAATATGCACGGCCTGGCGATTGCCGCCGATACGCTGGGCAAGCCGATCCCGCAGGTCGGCTTAACGACGTTCCGCGCGCCCTACACGCCGGTAACATTCGGCTCGATCGTCGGCCACGCGCGGGGTCCACTGTTCGACCCGACCCGCAAGACGGCGATCCATCCCTGGGCAGAGCGCCAAGGCGCGGTGTTCGAGGATGTCGGCCAGTGGAAGCGCGCCTGGTATTTTCCGAAGGCTGGCGAGGACATACATGCCGCCGTCGATCGCGAATGCGTCACGGTGCGCAAGACGGCCGGCCTGTTCGATGCCTCGACGCTGGGCAAGATCGAGGTGGTCGGGCCGGATGCGGCCAAATTCATGGAACTTCTCTACACCAATCCGTGGGAGAAGCTCGAGCCCGGCCGCTGCCGCTACGGCATCATGCTGCGCGAGGACGGTTTCATCTATGACGACGGTGTCGTCGGCAGGCTGGCGCCGGACCGTTTTCATGTGACAACGACGACCGGCGGTGCGCCGCGCGTCATGAACCATATGGAGGATTACCTCCAGACCGAGTTTCCGCATCTCAACGTCTGGCTGACCTCGATCACCGAGCAATGGGCGGTGATTGCCGTTCAGGGACCGAGCGCGCGGAAGATCATAGAACCCTTGGTCGAGGGCATCGACATGTCGGACGAGGCGCTGCCGCACATGTCGGTGCGCGAAGGCAAGATCTGCGGCGTGCCGACAAGGCTGTTCCGCATGTCGTTCAGCGGCGAGCGCGGCTTCGAGGTCAATGTGCCGGTCGATTACGGCGAGGCGGTCTGGGAAGCGCTATGGGTCGAGGGCCAGAAACACGGCGCTTGTGCCTACGGCACCGAGTCGATGCATGTGCTGCGCGCCGAAAAGGGCTACATCATCGTCGGCCAGGACACCGACGGCACCGTGACGCCGAACGATGCCGGGCTCGACTGGGCGGTCGGCAAGAAGAAGACCGACTTCGTCGGCATTCGCGGCATGGCGCGGCCGGACCTGGTCGCCAAAGGCCGCAAGCAGCTCGTCGGACTGAAGACCAGGGACCCGAAAGTGGTGCTGGAAGAGGGCGCCCAAATCGTCGATGACCCCAAGCAGGCGATCCCGATGAAGATGGTCGGTCATGTCACTTCGAGCTACTGGTCGGAAAATTGCGGCCGCTCCATCGCGCTGGCGCTGGTCGCCGGCGGCCGCGACCGCATGGGCGAGACGCTCTACGTACCGATGCCGAACGGGGTGGTCGAGGTGGAGGTCACCGGCATGGTGTTCTTCGACGAGAAGGGGGAGCGCCTCAATGGCTAAGGCCGCTTTGAAAACTGCCGCCGCCGGGCCGTCGGTCGAACGCCGTCCGGCGCTCGCCGGCCAATCGCTTTCCGCCACCGGTGTCACACTTGCCGGGCTGCCGCCGGCCGAGCGCATTTCGCTGCGCGCGCCGGACGCCTCGATCGCGGCACTCTCGAAAGCACTCGGCGTCGCCCTGCCGCAAAGGCCGAAAACCTCGGCGGCAAAGGCTGGACGCACGGCCTTGTGGCTCGGGCCGGACGAATGGCTGGTCATCGACGAGAGCGGCAAAGATCCGCTCGCCGATTGCGCCAAGATTTCCGTACCGCATTCGGCGGTCGGCATCTCGCATCGCAATGTCGCCATATCGGTCACCGGTCCGGCTGCTGCTGCGACGATCAATGCCGGCTGCCCGCAGGATCTGTCGCTCGACGCCTTTCCGGTCGGGGCGGCGTCGCGCACCATTCTTGGCAAGGTCGAGATCGTGCTGTTGCGCACTGCGGCCGACGCGTTCCGCGTCGAATGCTGGCGTTCCTTCTCCGACTATGTCTTTACTTTTCTGTCGGAGGCAGCGCGCGACGCGGCAGCATAGGAATGTTCGCCGCGCCTGACCGTTCTGCGACAGCGAGCCGAGGGAGAATGCCGATGCCGTCGAAACCCGCGCCGAAGGCGCCGGCTAAGACGCCGGCCGTGCGCTCTTTCGAAGACGAGCAGCGCACTGGAACGGATATTGAAGAGGAACTCGAGGAAGGACTCGAGGATACGTTTCCGGCCAGCGATCCGGTGTCGATCACCGGGACGGCGATTCCCGGCGCGCCGGCAAGACCCGGCAAGCCCAAAAACGTGGTGGGACAGAAGCGCAAGAAGTGATCTGCACGGCGTGATAAAGCAGGGCTGAGGCCGGCAAGAAGGGCGGCCGGAAATTCCTGCCGCCCGTTCGGTTTGTCACCGCGTACTATCGCCCGGTCGGCTCAGAAGCTGCTGGGCACGATCCACGGATCGATGCCGATGCCGAGCCTCGGACCCTTGCTGTCGGACGAGCCCTTGTGGGTCGCGGCACCCGCCTTTCAAGCGATCCGGTCGCGGCGCAATCGAGCTTAGCACCGGTCTTGCTGTCAACGCAGGCCGCTTCTTGCTTGGCTGGCTGACTGCTGCCGGCAAATGAAGCGCCTGAGAGCGCCAGCAGGGCGGCGAGCGCGAGGATTGCCTTCTTCATCGTCTGTCTCCGGTTCATCTACTGCATCTCGTACACGTACGACACTGCGTACAGATATGCCCAGGATTCACGGAGTTCAAGCGAAATCGTACATGTACGGAGAAATTGCGCGCAGGAATTGCCGAACGCTCGGCGCCGGAGCGCGGATCGTTCGGAGAAAGATTTTACAGATCGGGAGGAGCGCCGCTCCTCAGCAGTTGATCGGCGGGGTGAGCGGCGCAATCTCGTGTGCGGCGATGGCTTCGAGCATAATGTCGCCGACCCGCGTGATGAACGTCTTCTGGTCGCCGAACGGGTAGAACGGGAAGGTGATCAGCAGCGAGATGGCGCCGTGGCCGACCGCCCACAGCATGGTGGCGATGGCACGCGGATCGCCTTTGAGCCTACCGGCGGCAACGCAGGCTTCGACCCTGTCGATCAGCACTTTCATCGCCGGGTTGCCGCTCTCCATTTCCGCGAAGGTCTTGCCGGTCGGCGGCTTGACTTTTTCGGTCATGAAAACGGTGCGGTACTCGTTGGGATTTTCCAGCCCGAAGGCGGCGTATTCGACAAGCACAGCCTTGAGTGCCTCGATCGGGTCGTCGGCCGTATGATTTTCGATGCGCCTGGCCAAGGTCTCGAATGCGTCTTCGGCCAGCGCGAACAGGATGTCCTGCTTGTCGGCGAAATAGGAGTAGACCGACATCGGTGCATAGCCGACGCGCTTGGCCAGCTTCCGAATAGTGAGGCCGTCATAGCCTTCTTCCTGGACAAGTTTGTGGGCGGCGTCGACAAGCTCGGAACGCAGTTCGGCCTTTTGTTTTTCGCGGCGCTCCTGGACGCTTAGTTGCAATTTTTCGACTGCCTTATGACTGATGGCTGGGTAAGTCATATATACGCTGTACGGTGTCGGGCAAGGGCGGTGTGGAGCAGAGGCTTGACCTCACAAAACGATGTAACCCGGCAATAAAGCCGGCAACATTGGACTGTTACAGACAAAGGCTAATTCGCGGCTCTGCAAAAATTTCGTTTCGGGAGGCCGTTATGACCGGAACTGAGCTTTCGTCCGGTGTGCCGGACGTGGACCCGCTTTCCCATCGCGCCAGGATGGCGCTCAGGCGCGTCGTCATGGTTGCATGGCTGGCGATCGCGCTCGGCTTCGCCATGGAGGCTCTCATTCTGACCGTCAGATTTGCGGCAGGTTCCTACCCGGCGACGACGCAGATTCTGATCGAACTGGCGCAAGGCGTGACCTGGTCGTTCTTCGTCTGCGCCGGCGTCAGCCTCGGCACGGCGCTCGCGAAGGTGCGAGCCTCGCTCGGCGGCCTGATCGCCGCGATCTCGGCGCCGCTGGCCATGGGCATCGCCAAGGGCACGCAAAAGGTCATGGTCAGCGCGCTGGACGCGGCGGCAAAGCCGGCCATCCTCTCGCTCACGACGCTCGGTGTGCTGCGGGCGATCGAATACGGGCTGCTCGGCTGGATACTGGCGTCGCTGGCGTCGAAGGAAGAACCCCGTCCGCTCCATTTCGCGCTGGCAGGCGCCCTGATAGGCGCGGTATTCGGTGGCGGCATCACGGTGCTGACGATCGAGACGGCCGCGGCGAACGACGCTGCTCTCGCAATGCCACAGGCTATCGCAACCGGTCTCAACGAGATCGTGTTCCCAATCGGTTGCTCACTGGTCGTCTACATTGCGCTGCAGGTCAGCCGGCACATGAAGCTCATCGCCGCCGAAGCCAGATAGATTTGGGCCAGATAGATTTGGGGGTTGTCGGCCTGACGAGAGTCAAACCGCTTCCGGTTGGCGTTCGATCAGCGTCAGCGTCAGCCAGCGCGCAGTCAGCGCCGGTTTTTTCGAACCCTCGATCTCGATGGTCACGTCGTGCGCGGTCTGCACCCAGCCCGACGGCCTGACCTTGACGTCGGCCAGCACGAAGCGGGTGCGGATGCGCGAGCCGGTCTTCACCGGCGCCAGGAAGCGCAGCGAATCGAAGCCGTGATTGACGCCCATCTTGCTGTTTTCAAGCGGCGGCATGGTTTCGAAGGTCATCGCCGACAACAGCGAAAGCGACAGGAAGCCATGCGCGATGGTGCCGCCGAACGGCGTCTCGCGCCTGGCGCGCTCCGGATCGCAATGGATGAATTGATGGTCGTCGGTGGCGTCGGCGAACTGATCGATCATGCGCTGGGTGACCACCCGCCACGGCGACACGCCGACTTCCTTGCCGACGCTGGCCAGAAGCACATCGAGACTGATCGGTTCCACGCTGATGTCCTCCGTTTCGCCCGCCGGATGGCGAGCGGTCTCATTCCTTGAACAATGTCAGCCCGTGCTGCACCGACTGCCCGCCATCGATCGGCAGGATGGCGCCGGTGACATAGCCGCCGGCACGGCTGCACAAATAGAGCGTTGCGCCGGCAATGTCATCCGGTGCGCCGATGCGGCCGATCGGAACATGGTTGCCGACGTGCCTCGCCAGGTCCTCGGTGCCGGTGGCAAAGGCAGTCATCCGGCTCTGGAAAGGGCCGGGCGCAAAGGCGTTGACGGTAATGCGGCGGGCGGCGAACTCGATCGCCAGGATGCGAGTCAGATGGTGAACCGCGGCCTTCGAGGCCGAGTAGGAGTAAGCGTCGTCGGCCAGCGGCTGCGTGCCCATCACCGATCCAAGATTGATCACCCGGGCCGGGTCGGCGTCGCTGGCGGCGGCTTCGAGCAGAGGCAGCAATTCGCGCGTCAGATGGAAGACCGCGGTGACGTTGACGCCGAACACCTTGGCCCAGGCATGATAGGGGAAGCCTTCCAGCGGCGCGCCCCAGGAGATGCCGGCGTTGTTGACCAGGATGTGCAGCCGCTCGGTCCTAGTTTTGACCTCGTCGACGAGCGCCGCAATGCCGGCTTCGCTGGAGACATCGCCGGCGAAGCCCTCGGCCCGGCCGCATGCGCCAAGTCCGTTCAACTCGCCGGCTACCTTGACGCAGTCCTCGCCCTTGCGCGAGGCGATCATCACGGCGGCGCCGGCTTTGACCAGAGCAGTCGCTGCCATGCGGCCGATGCCGGTCGCGGCGCCGGTGACCAGCGCTGTCTTGCCGGCGACTGAGAACAGCTCGTCCAGATAGCTCATCGTACCCTCCGCGCAGTTCACCGCGCTTTTGACTAGTTGTTCAAGCGAGCGGCGTCACGTCGACAAGGCTAGCCGAACTACGATCATCCTTGCCACGGGTAAAATAGCTGGACCGAGGCGATGGTGCGCTTTGCGGCTGAAATGGTTAAGCCCGAACGGCAAGGCGTCCATTTGGGCGTGACATGGGTCGGATGAATGATGCAGCCGTCCCCCTATGCGAGCACCTTGGCTAGCGGTTCATTCGCGCGTGAAGCAAGTCGTCATTACTCCTCCGCCCAAGCCGCAGGCGGGTCTTGAGGAGTTGGGAGGTGGCCGAGCAGTGAGGCGGGACTGACGTTCGTATCGTGGACTATGCTTTCGGGGGAAAGCTATGGGTAAGAAACAACGCACCGTCCTGCTGGCAGCGGTTTTTGCGACTGTCTTTGGCGTCTTTATGCTGATCCTGATCCTGCAGATGATCAGTTTTTTAGTGGACTAGACCGAAGCGAAGAGCGTCTGTTTCCGAATGGGCTCTACCGCAGGCTTTCCAGTTCGCGGATGCGTTTGGCGCCGTCAGCCTCGAGCTGCCTTGTGACGGCGCCGATCAGCGCTTCGGCAACGACGAAAAGCGCAGCAGATGAATCCCAGGCCGACGGAACGGCGGTGCGTCCGGCGATGACATGGCGGGCGAAGCGGGCGATCGGCGATAGCCATTGGTCGGTAAAGAGCACGATCTGCACGCCACGCTGGTTGGCCGTCTCGGCGAAACGGACCAGGCTGTCCTGGTAGCGCCTGATGTCGAAGATCACCAGCACGTCGCGCTTGCCCATGTCGATCAGCCGGTCGCGCCAGACGCTTTCCTGTCCGCCGAGGTGAAAGACGTTGGGCTGGACGATGGCGAGGTGGGCGGCCATGTAGCGCGCCAGCGGGTCGGTGAAGCGGCCACCGATCAGGAATGTCTTGCCGCGCCGGTCGGCCAGCTTGGCGACGATGTCGGCAAGCTGCTTGTCGGAGAGATGTCGGAACGTCTCGCGCATATTGTCGAGCGTCGCCTCCAGCATCGGCGACACGGCACTGCCGCCCTGCGACGAGGAATTGAGCGTCCGTGACGCCGGCGACTGCAATTGCGCCGCCAGCTCGTCTTGCAGCGCCGACTGGAATTCCGGATAGTTCTGGAAGCCGAGCCGGGCGACGAAACGCAGGATCGTCGGCGACGACACGCCGGCCGCGGCCGAGAATTCGGCGACCGTCTTCAGCCCGATCAGCGGATAGCTGGCGATCAGCGTTTGCGCGGCGCGCCGTTCGCCGGCCGGCATCGTGCCGATGCGGTCGGAGATCAGTTCGGCAATGCTGGAAACCATGTTTTTCCCCACCCTGGCCGGGCCGTTACCGCGTTATCCAAATCGCGTTTGACAAAGCCGGCCAAACTGTATGAAATCATCCGCAGGGACGCAATGAGGCAAAATACGTAACATACGGTACAGAGCTCCCCGGGGACGGCAGACAATGGAGACAGCACGGCCCGCCAGCCTTGCATCGTCAAATTCCGTCAGGGTGACGAACCCCGGCGGATCAAGCCCCTTCGTGCTGACCTGCGATCACGCCTCCAATTTCCTGCCGCCGGAATTCGGAACGCTCGGCCTTGCCGCCGAGGATCTTTCCCGCCACATCGCCTGGGATCCCGGCGCCTTGCCGGTGGCGCGCCGCATGGCCGAGGCGCTCGATGCGACGCTGGTCGAAACCTGCATCTCGCGGCTTGTCATCGACTGCAACCGGCCGCTCGATGCGCCGGACCTGATACTGACGGTCAGCGCCAGCGAAAAAACCGTGGTCCCGGCCAACCAGGGACTTTCCGCCGACCAGCGAGAGGCGCGCATCGCGCTGGCGTGGCGGCCGTTTCACGAGCGGATCGCAACGATCATCGACGAGCGCCTGGCGGCCGGGCGCGAGACGCGGCTGGTCTCGATCCATTCCTTCACGCCGCTCTACAAGGGCATGAGCCGGCCCTGGCACATCGGCATCATCCATGACGAGGACCGCCGGCTGGCGGCGCCGCTGATTGCGGCGCTGAAGCCGCTTGCCGGCGTCACCGTCGGCGTCAACGAACCCTATTCGCCGGCCGACCGGGTCTATTTCACGCTGGAACGCCATGCGCGCTCACGCGGGCTGCCTTGCGCGATGATCGAAATCCGCAACGACGAGATCTCCGGCGCAGCCGGGCAGCGGAAATGGGCGGATATGCTCACCGGCATTTTTCTCAATCTGGAGCCCGAGGCGGCCAAGGGCTCCAGACCAAGCGCAGTCGGAAAGTCAGTTCAATCGGCCAGCTAAGAAACCAAAAGGGGACTTCAAAATGGTAGCACCGGGTTACAGCGAAGGTGACAAGAAGGAGGACCTGAAAGTTCTCCACGGAATGGGCTATGCTCAGGAACTGTCGCGAAGCATGAGCCGCTTCTCGAATTTCGCGATCTCGTTCTCGATCATCTGCATCCTCTCAGGCGGCATCAATTCCTTCGCGCAAGCGACATCGTCCATCGGTGGCGCGGGCGCTGGTATCGGCTGGATCGTCGGGTGCATGGTTTCGGGATTTTTCGCGCTCGCCATGGCCCAGATCGCCTCTGCATTTCCGACCGCGGGCGGCCTCTATCACTGGGCATCCATTCTAGGGAACCGGTTCACGGGCTGGCTCACCGCATGGCTCAACCTGCTCGGCCTGATCACCGTGCTCGGCGCGATCAACATCGGCACTGCGTTCTTCTTCGTCGGCACTTTCGGCGGAGCCTTCGGCATGACTGGTACGCCTGGTGAGATCGTCGGGTTTGTCGCGTTCATCACCGTGTTGCAGGCGCTGCTCAACCATTTCGGCATCAAATTGACGGCTATGTTGACGGACGCGTCCGGCTTCCTGATCCTGGCAACGACAGCCGTGCTGATCGTCGCCTGCCTGGTGTTTGCGCCAGCGATCGACATCACGCGGCTGTGGACGTTCACCAACTATTCGGGTGACGCGGGCGGCGGTGTTTTCCCGCAGTCCGATTCCATGACCTATCTCTTCCTGCTCTGCCTGCTGCTGCCGGTTTACACTATCACTGGCTATGACGCGTCGGCGCATACTTCGGAAGAAACGTTGAGGGCGGCGCACTCGGTTCCGCGGGCAATCGTTTCGTCCGTGCTCTGGTCGTCGCTGATCGGCTGGGTGATGCTGTGCGCGATCGTACTGGCGATTCCGGATCTGGCGGCCGGCGCCAAGCAGGGCTGGGGCGTGTTCTTCGCCACGATGGACGCGATCTTGCCGGCGTGGCTGAAGACACTGCTGTATCTGGCCATCCTGATCGCGCAGTTCCTCTGCGGTCTCGCGACAGTCACCTCTGCCTCGCGCATGCTTTTCGCCTTCTCGCGTGACGGTGGCATGCCGGTCGGCTCGGCCTCGCTAGCCAAGGTCAGCCCGGCCTGGCGCACGCCGGTCAATGCGATTTGGACGGCTGCGGTGCTCGAGATCATCTATGTCTTTCTTGCCCAGTTCATCTCGGTCGGTGGCACGAACATCTATACCATCGTCGTCAATTCGACATTGGTGTTCCTGTTCCTGTCCTTCATCATTCCGATCGTGCTCGGCATGATGGCTTTCGGAACGGCGAAATGGCCGAACCCCGGCCCATGGAATCTCGGCGCCGGCCTGTTCAAGTTGTTTTGCATACTGTCGGTCATCGGCATGGCGATCATCTTCTACATCGCCATCCAGCCGCCGAACGACAAAGTGCTCTATATCACCCTGGGCTTCATTGTGCTGACCGCGGTGCTTTGGTTCGGTTTCGAGAACCGCCGCTTCCAGGGTCCGCCCATTGGCGACCAGATCGCAAAGCGCCAGGCGGCGATCAAGGCAGCCGAGCTAGCCATAGGCGAAGCCGGCGCCTGACCCCCTCTCATGACCATGGCCGGCATTGGCGCCGGCCGTGGTTTCCTTTTCAAGTGACAAGCCCGAAACGACAAGCGCTGGAGTGCCGTAAGAATGGCCGGAAATTTCTCGTTCGATCAGTTGAAGCAAGCGGTCTCCAGCGGCGAGGTCGACACGGTGCTGGCCTGCATCGTCGACATGCAGGGGCGGCTCGCGGGAAAGCGGTTCCTGGCCCGGTATTTCGTCGATTCCGCGCATGACGAGACGCATGGCTGCAACTATCTCTTGGCCGCCGACATCGATATGGAACCGGTGCCCGGCTACAAGGCGGCGAGCTGGTCGAAAGGCTATGGCGATTTCGTCATGAAACCGGACCTTGCGACGCTGCGGCGTATCCCGTGGCTGGAGAACACGGCGCTCGTGATCTGCGACGTGCTCGACCACCATACTCATGACGACCTGGCGCATTCGCCGCGCGCCATGCTGAAGAAGCAGGTCAAGCGGCTGCAGGAACGCGGCTATATCGGCTATTTCGCTTCCGAGCTCGAATTCTATCTGTTCAGCGAAACCTATGATTCCGCCCGCAAGAAGCACTGGCAGGGCCTCGACACCGCATCGCCCTATATCGGCGACTACCAGATCGGCATCACCACCAAGGAAGAAGGCGTCATGCGCCGGCTGCGCAACGAGATGGAAGCGGCCGGCATCCCGATCGAGAATTCGAAGGGCGAGTGGGGTCCCGGCCAGGAAGAGATCAACGTGCGCTATGCCGAGGCGCTCGACATGGCCGACCGCCACGTCATCCTGAAGAACGGCGCCAAGGAAATCGCCGAGTCCGAAGGCAAGGCGATCTCGTTCATGGCCAAGTACAATTACGGGCTCGCCGGCAATTCCAGCCACATCCATAATTCGCTGTGGAGCGCCGACGGCAAGACGCCGTTGTTCTACGACAAGAATGCCGAGTGGACGCTGTCGACACTCGGCCAGCAATGGGCGGCGGGCCAGCTCAAATATGCCAAGGAATTCACCTGGTTCCTGGCGCCCTACATCAACTCCTACAAGCGCTTCCAGGCCGGCACGTTTGCGCCGACCAAGATCATGTGGAGCGAGGACAACCGCACCGCCGGTTTCCGTCTTTGCGGCGAGGGCACCAAGGGCATCCGCATGGAATGCCGCGTCGGCGGCGCCGATTTGAACCCCTATCTCGCTTTCGCCGCGCTGATCGCGGCCGGGCTTGCCGGCATCGATGAAAAGCTTGAACTGCAGAAGCCCTTCGTCGGCGACGCCTACCAGGCCTCGCAGCTGCCTGAAATTCCAAAGACATTGCGCGACGCCACCGCGACGCTGGCGGAATCGAAGATGCTGAGGCAGGCGCTCGGCGACGATGTGCTGGAACACTATGTCCACACGGCACACTGGGAACAGTTCGAATACGACCGCCGGATTACGGACTGGGAACTGCACAGGGGGTTCGAGCGGTATTGACGGCGTTGTACTTTATGCAATATCGTTGCGATTATTGCACCGCAACACCTGGGAGGCAGCGTTGCCCAAAGGTAGAGCCCACGTCGATAAGGCGTGGTTCATGAGTCGGATGAAGGAGCGCAAGCTCACGGTACGCAGCATGGCCAGCCGCATGAACATACACTACAGCGCCTTGTCGCGGACACTTAACGGTGAGCGGCGTATGCAGGTCGACGAGATACGCAAGATCGCTGAAATTCTCGACCGGCAGGAAAGCGAGATATTGATGCATCTCGGCAGTTCCAATGATGCGGCGAGGCTGTCGGAGGGTGGCCCCCGGTCTGGTTTCAGGGAGGAGCGAATGGATTTCAACAATGCGCCCGACATGACCGGCGAAGAATACGTCGTGCCGCCTCGGGGTGCCGATCCGTTGTTTGGATGCATGGCCGGGACGCTCACCCTGCTTCCGGATATCGATTACACCGCACCCGCCGATCCGGATTGGGGCAATGTCTATGACGACTGATGGAGTGCTGCTCGACACATGCTTCATGCTGTGGCTGTCAACGGAGCAGCCTGTCACGAGGACTGCGGTCGAGAAGGTGACCAGCGCGCGCAAAAATGGGAGCGTGATCGCCGTTTCCGTGATGTCCGCCTGGGAAATCGGCATGCTTGTCGCCAAGGGTCGATTGCCATTCATCAAGTCGCCGCTCGCATGGTTCGAACGGTTCGTGCAAACCGGGGCAGCGAGCGTCCAAGGGGTCGACAGTGAGCTTTTGGTCGAGTCTTCGTTCCTGCCCGGCGTCGTTCACAACGATCCGACGGACCGGATCATCATAGCCACGGCGCGTTCGAAAAACCTCGAGATCATCACCCGCGATCGCGCAATCCTTGCCTATGGCGCGGCCGGTTACGTCAAAACAGTGCCTTGTTGATTTGGAGACCTTCTTGGAAACCGTGAAAATAAAATCCCCCATCGACGGTTCGATCTATGCGGAACGGCCTCTGGCCACGGACCAGGCGATCGGTGCCGCGGTCGAGCGCGCCAGGGCGGCGCAAGAGAAATGGGCCGAGACGCCGGTCGTCGAACGCGGCAAATACATGCTTGCCATGCTGGAAGCGCTGGTCGTCATGACTGACGAGATCGTGCCGGAGATCGCCTGGCAGATGGGCCGGCCGGTGCGCTATGGCGGCGAGTTCGGCGGCGTCAGGGAACGCGTCAGCTACATGGTCGAGATCGCCGAGGCGGCACTGAAGCCGGTGATGGCCTCCAATCCCAAGGACGGCTTTCGCCGCTACGTGAAGAAGGTGCCGCTCGGCGTGGTCATGGTGATCGCACCGTGGAACTACCCCTATCTCACCGCCGTCAACACCATCGTCCCGGCGCTGATGGCGGGCAGCGCCGTCATCCTCAAACACGCGGCGCAGACATTGTTGGTCGGCGAACGTTTTCAGCAGGCGTTCGACAGAGCGGGCCTGCCCAAGGGCCTGTTCCAGAACCTCATCATGAACCATGCGCAGACCGAAAGGCTGCTCGGCTCGGGCAAGATCGACCACGTCAACTTCACCGGATCGGTCGCCGGCGGCCGCGCCATCGAAAAGGCGGCGGCGGGCACCTTCATGACGCTCGGCCTCGAGCTCGGCGGCAAGGATCCGGCCTATGTCCTGCCCGACGCCAAGATGGACCATGCCGTTGCCAATCTCGTCGACGGCGCCTTCTACAATTCCGGCCAATGCTGCTGCGGCATCGAGCGCGTCTATGTCCACGAGAAGGTCTACGACGAATTCGTCGAAGGCTTCATCGCCGAGACCAGGAACTACGTCGTCGGCAATCCGCTCGACCAGGCAACCACCATGGGGCCGATGGCGCAGGCGCGCTTCGCCGACCTGATCCGCGAGCAGAAGGCCGAGGCGATGCGCAAGGGCGCCGAGGCGCACATCAATATGAAGGTGACTAACGACAAAGAAGGTTCGCCCTATCTGGCGCCGGAAGTGCTGACCCAGGTCGATCACCAGATGAGCGTCATGCGCGAGGAAAGTTTTGGCCCGATCGTCGGCATCATGAAGGTGCACAACGACGAGGAGGCGATCGCGCTGATGAACGACAGCCCCTATGGGCTTACGGCCTCGATCTGGACGCGCGACGCCGAGCATGCGGCGGCGATCGGCGATCGCGTCGAGACCGGCACGGTGTTCATGAACCGCTGCGACTATCTCGATCCGGCACTGGTCTGGACCGGCGTCAAGGACACCGGCAAAGGCGCGGCGCTATCGGCCATCGGCTACGACAATCTGACCCGGCCGAAATCATACCATTTGCGCGAGGCGATTTAACTCGGTGGCGATCGGCAAGCATACGATCGCTTTTGTGGGGGAGTAATGGCGGATACGCAACAATCGGCCCTGCCAGATCGTGAAGGTCCCGAGGGTATCGGCGGATGGCTTGTCCTGCCGATGCTAGGGTTGATTCTCACGCCTATATTAGGGTTGGTACAAATGTATGATGCCGATTATCTCGGCATGGTACAGAACTGGCAAGCTTTCAGCCTTTCTCAAGGTGTGCTGCTTGTTGCCGAACTGGTGATATCCGGCATCCTAAGCCTTACAGTCCCGACCCTATTATTATTCTTCATGTTCAAGCGCTGGCAGATATTCCCCGGCTGGTACATGATTTGGGCAGTCGCGATGCCGGTATTCGCCATTCTCGATTTATGGGCCGTGTATCTAGCTTTTCCCGACGCCTTTCCGACGCTGGATGATGCGTTCGACGGAGAAACGATGCGCGACATTTACCGTTCGGTCTGGGCCGCAGCCATCTGGATTCCGTACATGATGCGGTCAGACCGTGTGGCCAATACCTTTGTGAACTAATGACATCCGAGAGCACGAAAGCAGTCAAGAAGGTCGAAATGACAAAACTCGTTTCCAAATGGAATTACCCGACGACCGTCCGCTTCGGCGCCGGACGCATCAAGGAGCTGCCGGAGGTGCTGGCGGCGACCGGCATCAAGCGGCCGCTGTTCGTCACCGATCCGGGACTGGCCAGGCTGCCGGTGGTGGCCTCGACGCTGAAGATCCTCGACGACGCCAAGGTGCCGTATGGCGTATTTTCCGAGGTCAAGCCGAACCCGGTGGATTCCAACCTGACCGCCGGCATTGCCGTGTTCAAGAAGGGCAAGCATGACGGCGTCATTGCCTTTGGCGGCGGCTCGGCGCTCGACCTCGGCAAGCTGATCGCCTTCCAGGCCGGGCAGACACGGCCGGTCTGGGATTTCGAGGATGTCGGCGACTGGTGGACACGCGCCGATGCCGATGCGATCGCGCCGATCATCGCCGTGCCGACCACGGCCGGCACCGGCTCGGAAGTCGGCCGCGCCGGCGTCATCACCAATGAAGCGACCCATACCAAGAAGGTCATCTTCCATCCAAAGCTTTTGCCGGCGATCGTCATTGCCGATCCGGAGCTGTCGGTCGGCATGCCGGGCTTCATCACCGCCGGCACCGGCATGGATGCGCTTGCCCATTGCCTCGAAGCCTATTGCGCGCCGGGCTATCACCCGATGGCCGACGGCATCGCCGTGGAAGGCATAAGGCTGGTCTTCGAAAACCTGCCGAAAGCCTATGCCAACGGCAAGGATCTGGTCGCCCGCGCTAACATGATGAGCGCCGCTGCCATGGGAGCGGCCGCCTTCCAGAAAGGGCTTGGCGCCATCCATTCGCTGTCGCATCCCATCGGCGCGCTCTACGACACCCACCATGGCATGACCAACGCCGTGTTCATGCCCTATGTGCTGGCCTTCAACCGCGAGGCGATCGAGCCGCGCATCGCCCGGCTTGCCGCCTATTGCGGCATCAAGGGCGGCTTCGACGGTTTTGCCAAGGCGATCATCAAGCTGCGCAAGGAGCTCAAGGTGCCGCATGCGCTGCCCAGCCTGATCAAGGGGCTCGACATGGACAAGAAACGCAAGGGCCTGATCGCCGACATGGCGGTGGTCGATCCGACCGCCGGCGGCAACCCGGTCAAGCTGACCAAAAAGGCGGCGCTGACGCTGCTCGAAAATGCCATCGCCGGCACCGTCTGAGACAATTTTCGCATCGGAAATCGACTTGGGAAAAGAGGCAAGGAAAGGGGGAAAGATGAAAGGCAAGATCGAAACTAGTTAGCCGGAAAAAGAATCGCGAAGCGATTGCTACAGCCGGTTAAAAAGAGTTTACTTTTTCATACTGCGGGGCATCGCTTTCACAAAGCTTTCATCTGGCTGTCACACGAAAACGATACCGCATCGCAGGCGTCCAACGGCGTCAGTTCAACGGAGAGAACACATGTTCAAATTCACGGGAAAACTGCTTTCCCTTTCGGCCGTCGCCCTGATGGCGACCTCTGCCACCTCGTCGGCCCAGTCCATGGATGAACTGGTCGCCGCAGCCAAAGCTGAAGGCCAGCTCACCACCATCGCGCTGCCCCATGACTGGTGCGGCTACGGCGCGGTCATCGACGGCTTCAAGGCGAAATATCCGGAAATCACAATCAACGAACTCAACCCCGATGCCGGCTCCGGCGACGAGGTCGAGGCGATCAAGGCCAACAAGGACAACAAGGGCCCGCAAGCGCCCGACGTCATCGACGTCGGCCTGAGCTTCGGCCCGACCGCAAAGAAGGATGGCCTGATCCAGGCCTATAAAGTATCAACCTGGGACTCGATCCCGGACAGCGCCAAGGATGCCCAAGGCTTTTGGACCGGCGACTATTACGGCGTGCTTTCGTTTCTGGTGAACAAGGACCTGGTCAAGGAAGCGCCGGCCGACTGGGCCGACCTACTGAAGCCGGAATTCGCCAATACCGTGGCGCTCGCCGGTGACCCGCGCGCCTCGAACCAGGCCATCCAGGCAGTCTATGCCGCCGGCCTTTCCGGCGGTGCGGCTGCCGGCGAAGCCGCCGGCACGGCTGGTCTCGACTTCTTCAAGAAGCTCAACGCCGCCGGCAATTTCGTGCCGGTCATCGGCAAGCCCGCGACGCTTGCCCAAGGCCAGACGCCAATCCTGGTGACCTGGGATTATAACGCGCTTGCCGGCCGTGATACGCTGAAGGGCAATCCGCCGGTCGACGTCGTCGTGCCGAAGACCGGTGTCGTCGCCGGCGTCTATGTTCAGGCGATCAGCGCCTACGCGCCGCACCCGAATGCTGCCAAGCTCTGGCTGGAATATCTCTATTCCGACGAAGGCCAGATCGGCTGGCTGAAGGGCTATTGTCACCCGATCCGCTTCAACGACCTCGCCAAGAATGGCAAGCTCCCGGCTGACGTGATGGCCAAGCTGCCGCCGGCCGAGTCCTATGCAGCCGCGGTGTTCCCGACGCTCGACGAGCAGGGCAAGGCCAAGGAAGCCATCACCAAGAACTGGGATGCCGTCGTCGGCGCCAACGTCAAGTAAGACTTGAGATCAGCCGGGCGGCTTAGATCGCCGCCCGGCATACCTCCAGGACGGTAGCCGGCGCATGACCGATATCTCGTTGTCCGATCACGCTGTTGCCGGGAAGACCGCGCCTCCTGCCGACGCCCGCAGCATGAGGCTGCCGACGCAATGGCTTGGCGTTGCGCCTTTCTTCATCTTCGCCATCATGTTCCTGATCCTGCCCACGCTCTATCTGATGCTGGGCGCATTCCGGAACGATGCCGGCGAATTCACTTTCGAAAACATAGCGGCCTTGGCGCAGCCGTCGATCGTTGCCGCCTACTGGATCTCAATCAAGGTCAGCCTCGCCTCGTCGCTGATCGGTGCTTTCGCGGGACTTGCCATTGCCATCGCCATCGTGCGCGGCGGGCTGCCGGAGTGGATACGCTCGGCGACACTGACCTTTTCCGGCGTGGCCTCCAATTTTGCCGGCGTGCCGCTGGCCTTCGCCTTTCTCGCGACGCTCGGCCGGCTCGGGCTCGCCACGGTGCTGCTCAACGTCTTGGTCGGCTTCAACATTTATGCCCATGGTTTCAACATCCTGTCGTTCTGGGGCCTGACGCTGACCTATGTCTATTTCCAGATCCCGCTGATGGTGGTGATCATCGTGCCGGCGATCGATGGGCTGAAGAAGGAATGGGGCGAAGCGGCGGCAACGCTTGGCGCGACCCAGGCGCAGTTCTGGCGCATGGTCGTCATTCCGGTGATCTGGCCAAGTTTCCTCGGCACCGTCATCCTCTTGTTCGCCAACGCCTTCGGTGCCATCGCCACCGCTTACGCTCTGACCGGCTCCTCGCTTAACATCGTCCCTATCCTGCTCTACGCGCAGATCCGCGGTGACGTGCTGCACAATGCCCATCTCGGCTACGCCATCGCCTTCGGCATGATCGTCATCACCGGGCTGGCCAATGTCTTCTACATCTGGTTCCGGACGCGCTCTGAGAGGTGGCTCAAATGAAGTCCGGCAGATTCTGGGCCTGGATCGTCTTCGCGCTGGGCGCGGCCTATTTCTTCATTCCGCTGATCGCGACCGTGGAATTCTCCATGCGCATGCGGCGCGGCGCGTATTCCTTCGATGCCTATCAGGTCGTGCTCGGCGATCCCCGCTTCCAGGCGACCTTCATCTATTCGGTGGTCGCCGCCATCTTCACCATCGTCCTTGGCGTGCTGGTGGTGGTGCCGGCGGCGTACTGGATTCGTCTGCGGCTGCCGCAGCTCAGGCCCGTCGTCGAGTTCATCACGCTGCTGCCGCTGGTCATTCCGGCCATCGTTATCGTCTTCGGCTACATCAGAATGTACGGGTCGAACTCACCGCTGCCGTTCCTGGCCAGCGAGACGGGAGCCAATGCCTTGCTGGTCATCGGTTATGCGACACTGGCGCTGCCCTATATGTATCGCGCCGTCGACACCGGGCTTCGCACAATCGACGTGCGGACACTGACTGAGGCGGCGCAGATCCTCGGCGCCGGCTGGGGCACGATCATCACTCGGGTCATCCTGCCCAACGTGCTGATCGCGGTGCTGTCGGGCGCCTTCCTGACCTTCGCCATCGTTATTGGTGAATTCACCATGGCCAGCCTGCTCAACCGGCCTGCCTTCGGACCCTATCTGCAGAACGTCGGCGCCAACCGCGCCTACGAGCCGGCGGCGCTTGCCATCATCGCCTTCGCCATCACCTGGGGCTGCATGTCGCTGATCCAGATCCTGTCGCGCTTCGCGCCGCGATCGGCGAACCGCCCGAACTGATCGAAAAGCCGAAAGAGAAAGCCATGGCCGAGCCATTCCTCTCCATCCAGCATGTGCAGAAATCCTTCGGCGCCACCACCGTGGTCCAGGATTTCAACCTCGACGTCGAGCCTGGCGAATTCGTCTCTTTCCTTGGGCCATCGGGCTGCGGCAAGACGACGGTGCTGCGCATGGTCGCCGGTTTCGAGGAGCCATCCGCCGGCAAGATCGTGGTGGCCGGCAAGGACATCACCCGGCTGAAGCCCAATCAGCGCAAGGTCGGCATGGTGTTCCAGGCCTATGCGCTGTTTCCGAACCTCACCGTGGCGCAGAATATCGGCTTCGGGCTGAAGGTCGCCGGCATGCCAAAGGCCGATGCCGACAGGCGCATTGCCGAAATGCTCGACATCATCAAGCTGCCGCAGATGGGCGACCGCTATCCCTACCAGCTTTCCGGCGGCCAGCAGCAGCGCATTGCGCTGGCGCGGGCGATTGCGCCGAAGCCGAAGCTGTTGCTGCTCGACGAGCCGCTGTCGGCGCTCGACGCCAAGGTGCGCGTGTCGCTGCGCGAGGAAATCCGCTCGATCCAGAAGAAGCTCGGCATCACCACCATCTTCGTCACCCACGACCAGGAAGAGGCGCTGTCGATTTCCGATCGTATCGCGGTGATGTATGGCGGCAAGGCCGAGCAGGTCGGCACGCCTTTCGAGATCTACAACCGGCCGGCAACCAAATTCGTCGCCAATTTCGTCGGCACGCTGAACGTGCTCGAAGGCACCGTCACCGACGCGGCTTCGGGCAAGGTTCGCGTCAATTCACAAGAGGTCTCGCTCAAGGGCAAGCTCAACGGCTCGAAGTCCGGCGACACGCTGTCGCTGGCGCTGCGGCCCGAGGCGATCTCGCTCGGCCGCCACCCCGGCCGCGACTCCAGCCTTTCGGGCGAAATCGCCGAGGTGCATTTCCTCGGCTCGGTCATCCGGGTTCGCGTCGGCATCGGCGGCAGCACGGTCTCGCTCGACACGTTCAACAGTCCGGCCACACCGCCGCCGGCCGTCGGCGAAAAGGCCGAGATCTCCTTCTCGTCGGGCGATATGCTGGTGCTGCATTAAGGGAAGAGTGAATGGTGAATAGTGAATAGTGAATGGAACAAGCGGAAGAATGCGCTTTACGTACTCAAACTCTTCTGAAGATAGCCATTCACCATTCACCATTCACCATTCACCATTCACCATTCCGCCGCTACGATAGGGCATGGCGCTTTTCGAACTGACCCTTGTTCTTCTCCTGGCTGCCGTTGCTTTGACGGCGGTGTCGCGGCGTCTGCAGATTCCCTATCCTTCGTTGCTGGCGCTGGCCGGCGCCGGCATCGCCTTCCTGCCGTTTGCACCGACCATCGAGATCGACCCGGAACTGGCGCTCGCTCTGTTCATCGCGCCGGTGCTGCTCGACGCGGCCTACGACACGTCACTGCGCGATCTCAACCGCTACAAGGTTTCGCTCATCCTGCTGGCGCTCGGCGCCGTCGTCTTCACCACCGTGACCGTGGCGTTGGTCGGCTGGACGATGGCAGGCCTGCCGCTTGCCGCGGCCATAGCTCTTGGGGCGATCGTGGCGCCGCCGGATGCCGTGGCAGCGGCGGCCGTGCTCGGACAATTCAAGGTGCCGTACCGCATTACCGCCATCCTGCAAGGCGAGAGCCTGCTCAATGATGCGACCGCGCTGCTGATCTACAGGATGTCGGTTTCCGCCGCCGCCGGCTCCATTCTGCTGAGCAGTGCCGTTCCGATGATCCTTCTGTCGACGGTCGGCAGCCTTGCAGCCGGCTATGTGCTCGGCCGGCTGTCTCACGCCATGCTCAGCCGCATCGACGACCCGGCGAGCGGCACCGTGGTGCAATTCGCCACGACGTTCGGCGTCTGGATCCTGGCCGACAAGATAGGACTTTCCGCGATCATCACGATCGTCGTCTATGCGATGACCATCGCCCGCACTGCGCCGCGCCGCATGCTGGCGAGAAACCGCATCAGCTCCTACTCGGTGTGGGAGACGGCGGTGTTCGTGCTCAATGTCCTGGCCTTCGTCCTGATGGGTCTGCAGGCGCGATCGATCGTCGGCAGGCTTGCCCAGCAAGGGCAGAACGAGGCGTTCGTCTTTGCCCTGGCTGTGCTGGCCGTCGTCATCGTCTCGCGGCTTGTCTGGGTGTTGGGCTGCGGTGCGGCGCTGAGACGGCTGGCACGCTCCGGCGATGAGGAGAGGCGCAAAGACGCCCCGACATTTCGCGGCGGTGTGCTCATCGGCTGGTGCGGCATGCGCGGCCTGGTGACGCTCGCGGCAGCATTCGCGCTACCTGCCGACTTTCCGGGCCGTGACCCGATCGTGCTCGCTGCTTTTACGGTCGTGCTCGGCACGTTGGTGCTGCAAGGCGTCAGCCTGAAGCCGTTGCTGCGCTTGCTCAATCTCGACCCCGACCAGACCGTCGACCGGGAGGTGGCGCAGGCGCGTGTCGCCGTCATGCAGGCCGCGCTGGACGTGCTCAGCGGCAAGACGTCGAGTGCCGCTGGGGCGGTGCGCGAACAATATGCCGCCCAGCGCGCGATCGCCGAAAATCCGGAGGATGCCCAGGCGGCGACCGAGTATGACAGGCTGCGCCTTTATGCCATCAAGAGCCAGCGCGATGCGCTGGAGCAGCTGCGCGTCGACGGAACGATCGGCGACGAGGCCTATCACCGCCTCGAGGAAGAGATCGACTGGTCGGAACTGGCTGCATCCCCACCCGGACGGTTCCAGCCGCTGACGACTTAGCGCGCCCTAAGCGCCGCTGGCCCAAGCCCGCTGCGTCTCGCTGCACATTGCAAGGCTGTCAGTGAACCGCTACTGCCACTAGGAAATTGAGCCGGATAAGCAATGAAGCTGGTCAGCTACAACATCCAATACGGCTTCGGCAGCGATGGCCGCTACGACCTAGCGCGCTGTGCCAATGTCGTCGCCGGCGCCGACATCATCGCCTTGCAGGAAGTCGAGCGCCACTGGCTGCGCAGCAACGAGGACGACCAGCCGGAACTTCTTTCGCAATTGCTGCCCGATTATTATTGGGTCTATGGGCCGGCCTTCGACATGGAAGCCAGCCAACGGCATGAAGGCCGCATCGTCAACCGGCGGCGGCAATTCGGCACCATGGTGCTGTCGAAGCTGCCGGTCGTCTGGTTGCGGCTGCACACGCTGCCGCTCAGGCGCACGCTGCGTCCGCTCAACACCCGCAATGCCGCACTCGAATGCATGATCAGCACCCCTGCCGGCCCGGTGCGGTTCTTCTCGCTGCATCTGGCGCATATCGCCGCCGAGGAGCGGCTTGAGCAGATCGACTACCTGCTCGCCGAGCATCGCCGCGCGCCGTCCGAAGGCGGCCCGTGGAGCGGCACCGACGATGAGCCGGCGCGCAACTGGAGCAATGGCGAGCCGGAGCCGGAAAACCCGCTGGCGGCGATCTGGATGGGCGACTTCAACATGGAGCCGGACAGCGCCGAATACCGGCGCATCGTCGGCAGCACGCCCTATCATCGTGGTGCCGCCTATCTCGACGGTTTCGTCGATGCCGCCGCCGTCGCCATCGAACCGACGTCGGATTTCCACACCCATGTGAAGACCATCGACGGCAGGCTGGCAAAGCGCCGGCTCGACCACTGCTTCGTCGGCGGCATTTTTGCCGGGCGCGTGCGCTCGGTCAGTGCCGATATTGGCGAAATCGCCTCCGACCATTTTCCGCTCAGGGTCGACATCGACCTGGAAACGCCGATCGCCGTCGGGACCGGCAGCGGATGAACCGGCGATGAGCCTATTTGTCTTTTTCGCGGTGCTTGCCGCCGCTTCCATGCATGCGATCTGGAACGCGCTGGTCAAGGTCCATCTCGACCGGTTCCTGTCGATCACCCTGATGACGCTCGGCATGGGCGCCGTGGCACTTGTGGCATTGCCTTTTGTCGAGGTGCCGAAGGCGGAGGTGTGGCCCTTTATCCTCGCCTCGGTGATCTTCCACATGGGCTACAGGACGTTCCTGATCGGCGCCTACAAGGCCGGCGATTTCGCCCAGACCTATCCGCTGGCGCGCGGCACCGCGCCGTTGCTGGCCGCTTTGGGAGGCATTGTGGTGGTTGCCGAAATGCCGGCGCCGCTCGCCATCGTCGGCATCGTTTTGTTGTCGGCGGGCACGCTGGTGCTGTCGTTTCGCGGCGGCGCACATCTGGAGAGATTGAACCTGCGCGCCGTCGGCTTCGCGCTGGGCACATCGATCTTCATCGCCAGCTACACGCTGTCGGACGGCAGTGGCGCGCGGCTCGCCGCCACCGCGTCGAGCTATGCGGCGTGGTTGTTCGTCTGCGATGCGCTGTGGGCGCTGGTGCTGTGCGTCATCTTTCGCGGCCCATACGCGTTGCCGGTGCTGGCGCGCGACTGGAGAGCGGGAGCCTATACCGGCGTACTCAGTGGCGCCGCCTACTGGATCGTGATGTGGGCGATGACCAAGGCGCCGATCGCCTCGGTGGCGTCGCTGCGCGAAACATCGATCCTGTTCGCCATGATGATCTCGGTGTTCGCGCTGGGCGAGAAGATGACGGGATGGCGAGGGGCGGCGGTGCTCAGCATCGTCGCCGGCGTGGTCGCGCTCAGGCTCGGGTAGTTACGCAATCTCCAGGTCGAACACCATCAGCCCGTCCGTGCCGCCTTGAAGCGCCGCGACCAGTCTTGCGCCGGCTTGCTGGTGCGCCTCATGCACGAGATAGGCGTCGCGCGCCGCGGCCTCGCGGAAATCGATGGTGAAGCCGTGCGTGAAGCCGCGGGCGAACGGTTCGGGACTGGCATTGGCGCTGAATTCGACCTTGCCCATGCCGTCGACCAGCCGCCGCAGCGCTTCGAGATCGGCATGGATCGCCGCGCGCTCGGCGTTAGCGACATCGTTGCGGAATCTGACGAAAACACAGTGCCTGATCATTCTTTGTCCCTCAATCAAAGTTCCGCAACATCCCTTGCACGGCCAGCCGACGCGGCGCTGTAGTTGCCTGAGAACACCGCCGGCGGCAGCGGCTCGCGGCCAAGGATCAGATCGGCGCCCTTTTCGCCGACCATGATCGTCGGCGCATTGGTGTTGGAGGAGGGGATGCGCGGCATCACCGAGGCGTCGCAGACGCGCAGGCCCTCGATACCAGGTAGCCTGAGATCCGGCGTCACCACGCTCATCGCATCGTAGCCCATGCGGCAGGTGCCGACCGGGTGGTGGTCGGTCTTGGAACTGCGGCAGGCGTAGTCGAACAGCTCGTCGCCGCTCTGCAGGTCGGATCCCGGCAGTACCTCGCGCAACACATAGGGCTGCAGCGCCTTCTGCCGCATGATCTCGCGCGCCAGCCTCAGCCCTTTGATCGACATGTCGCGGTCATAAGGATCGGACCAATAGTTCGGATCGATCAGCGGGCGGTCGGCCGGGTCGGCACTGTGCAGCCGCACCGTGCCGCGCGAGCGCGGACGCAGGAAGGCCGAGTTCAGTGTCACGCCCGGATTGTTCAGCTTCTCGACGCCGGCCTCAATGCCGGAGCCGAGGCCGAGATGCAACTGGATATCGGGAGAGGCGGCAGTCGGATCGGCGTACCAGAAGCCGCCGGTCTCAAACAGGCTGGAAGCCACCGGGCCTTTCTTCAGGAGCAGATATTGCAGGCCGGCCCACGCCGTCCAGTGCAGCTTGGCATAGTTGTCGTAGGTGTGGTCTCCGGTGCATTCGGCGATGACGAACAGGTCGAGGTGATCCTGCAGGTTGGAGCCGACACCGGGCAAATCGTGCACCGGTGTCACGCCGATCGACTTCAGATGGTCGGCCGGGCCGATGCCCGACTGCAGCAAAAGCTTCGGCGAGCCGATGGCGCCGGACGAGACGATCACCTCGCGTTCGGCGCGCAGGATCGCCAGCTGGCCGCCCGGCCTGTCGACGATCTCGACGCCGACGGCGCGGCCTTTGTCGATGACGATGCGCGTCACCAGCACGCCTGTCTTGACCGTCAGGTTCTTGCGTTCGCGGATCGGCCTGAGATAGGCGACCGAGGCCGAAGAGCGTTTTGCGTCCTTCTGCGTCAATTGGTAATAGCCGACACCCTCCTGGGTGGCGCCGTTGAAGTCGGGATTGAAGGGAATGCCCAGCTCCTGCCCGGCGCGGAAATAGGCCTCGCAGATCGGCAGCGGCGCGATCGGGTTTGACACGCCAAGCAGGCCCTGGTCGCCGTGAAAATCGTTGGCGTAACGTTGGTTGTTCTCGGCGCGCTTGAAGTAGGGCAGCACGTCGCGATAGCCCCAGCCGGCAAGGCCGTCTTCCTTTTCCCAGGCGTCGTAGTCGCGGGCGTTGCCGCGCGTGTAGATCTGGGCGTTGATCGATGAGCCGCCGCCGATCACCTTGGCCTGCGTGTACCGGAAGACGCGGTCCTGCATGTGCTTTTGCGGCACGGTCGACCAGCCCCAGGAGGCGATCCCCTTAGTCATCTTGGCAAAACCGGCCGGCATGTGGATCAGCGGATGCCAGTCCTTGCCGCCGGCTTCGAGCAGCAGCACCGAATTTGACGGATCTTCGCTCAGCCGGTTGGCAAGCACGCAGCCGGCCGGACCGGCGCCGACAATGATGTAGTCGGTCATGGCGTCACCTGTTCATAGCCTCGGCACCGACAGCGCGCCGTCGACATTGATGATCGAGCCGGTCGAAAAGCCGAGCTTGCCGCTGGCGAGCGCCGCCACGGCGGCACCGATATCTTCGCTTTCGCCCCAGCGCATTGCCGGCACCAGGCCGCCGTCGATCAGCCCGTCATATTTGGCGGTGACACCCGCGGTCATGTCGGTGCGGATGATGCCCGGCCGCACTTCGAACACGGCGATGTTTTCGATGGCAAGGCGCAGCGCCAGGTTCTTCACCCACATCGAAAGCCCGGCCTTGGAAATGCAGTAATCGGAACGTTCTGGCGAAGCCATCGCGGCGCTGACCGAGGTGATGGTGATGATCGATCTCGCACCAACGCTCGGCTGGCCGAGCATCGCTTTGGCAACGGCCTGGCTGAGGAACACGGTGCCGCGCAGGTTGATGCCGAGCACCCGGTCGAAATTTTCCGGCTTGAGCTCCAGCAGGTCGCCGCGTTCGACGGCGCCGATGCCGGCATTGTTGACCAGGCAGTCAATGCGACCGAAGGCGCCTGTTGCAGCATCGACCAGCGCGGCGTGGTCGTCGAGTTTGGCGATGTCGCTGCTGACATAGGCGAATTTCGCGCCGCGCGCGGTGATGTCGGCGGCGAGCCCGTCGGCGGCTTCGTCGGCAAGGTCGGCCACCAGAATATCGAAGCCGGCGCTGGCCAGCGCCTCGGCGCAGGCAAGGCCGATGCCGCGCGCACCGCCGGTGACGATCGCTGCCGGGCGGTTCATGTTGCGAACTCCGTCTTGCGGATGTGGTCGGCGACGCGCAGCGCCTGTGCGGCGATCGACAGCGCCGGATTGACCGCGGCCGAGTTCGTCAGGAAGCCGCCATCGACGACGAAAAGGTTGGTGTGGTCGAAAGAGCGGCAGAACGGATCGAGTGGCGAGGTCGCCGGATCGTTACCCATCTTTACCGTGCCGCACTGATGCGAGGGCGTGCGCTTGTCGAACGGCCGCGACAGCACGATCGGATAGCCGCAGGCGCGGAAATTCTCGCGCATCACCTTGGTCAGCCCGTCGAGCGACTGCATGTTGGAGCGCCGCCACTGCATGACGATGTCCGTGCCATCGACCATGATGCGGCTTTCGGCATCGGGCAGGTCCTCGCACATCAAATACCAGTCGACGGCGTGGCCGGCCATGAAATCCAGCGCGAATTTGGGCGCGCGCCTGACATTGGCCTTGAGGATGTTGCCGTCGATCTTGCCTAGAAGCTGGACGTTGCCGAGCGGTTTGCCGCCCTTGCCGTCGGATAGATAATAGTCGTTCAGCATCAGCGTCTTCTGGTAGACGGATTTGTTCCTGCGGCGCGGATCGATCGCCAGCATGGCGCTCGAATTGTGGTTCATGAAGTTGCGGCCGACCTGGTCGGAACGGTTGGCCAAGCCTTTGCCACCTCCTTTGCCCTTGGAAGAAGGGGAAGGCGAACGCAGCAGGATGGCGGCGGAATTGACCGCGCCGGCCGACAGGATGACCAGCTTCGGCGCGACTTTCTTCAGCGCACCGTTCTGGCGGTAATGGACGGTCTCGATCGTCCTGGCGTCCGGCGATGCCTCGAGATATTCGACATGGGCGCCGGTCTCGAGCCTGATGTCCTTGTCGGCAAGGGCAGCCGCCAACGGCCCGGATTGCGCGTCGATCTTCCCGGTCCCGGTGTTAGGAAACGCGTCCCACGGCGTGCTGCCGTCTTTCAGCCAGGCTTCGATGTCGACGCCGAGCGGCAGCGATGCCGGATGCAGGCCCAGGCTCTTCAACTCGGCGCGCGCACGCGCGATCGGCGGCTCGTCGGGTACCGGCCCGAAAGGGTAGGGCGTCGAGTGGAACGGCTCGGTCGGGTCTTCGCCGAGTGCACCGCGCACGCGGAAAAGCTGCTCGGCCTTGGAATACCAGGGTTCGAATTCCTCATAGGAGAACGGCCAGGCCGGCGAGATGCCGCCATAGTGCTCCATCTCCGAAAAGTCTTCCCTGCGGTAGCGGATCAGCACAGCGCCGTAGAATTTCGAATTGCCGCCGACATAGTAGTAATTGCCCGGGTTGAAAGGCGCTCCGCCGGCCTCGAGCCACATCTCCTTCGGCCGATAATGACCATCGACGAAGATGGCTCGGGTGTCGCGCGTGTGCGGCGTCGCCGGCAGCGGTTCGCCGCGCTCCAGCATCAGGATCGAGGCGCCGCTGCCGGCAAGGCCGGAGGCGATCGTGGCGCCGCCTATGCCGGAGCCGATGATGACGATGTCTGGATTTGTCATGGTCGTCAGACGATGCGTTTCTCGGTCGCCGGATCGAAGAACACCGCCTTGGTCAGGTTGAAGGCGAGCGGGGTGACCGTGCCCGGCTGGATATTGGCGTCGGCGCGCAGCCGCGCCACCACCGCCTTGCCGCCGAGATTGGTGACCGCGAAAGTATCCGAGCCGGCCGGCTCGATGACCTCGATGTGACAGTCGGCGCTGGCGATGTTCGAGGCGTTGCGTTCGGCGCCCTCGGGATCGGTCAGTGCTTCGGGGCGGACGCCGAAGATGATCGGTTTTCCCTGGAATGCCGACAGGCCGGCCGGCGCATTGGCCAGCGGCAGCGAGATCGGCTGGCGAGCCTCACGCTCCAGGACGACGGAGAAGCCGCTGCCGTTGCTGCCGATCGTCGCCGGGATCAGGTTCATCGCCGGCGAGCCCATGAAGTCGGCAACAAACAGGTTGGTCGGATTGTTATAGATTTCGGCCGGCGTGCCGAACTGCTGTACCTCACCGTCGCGCATCACCGCGATCTTGGTGGCCAGCGTCATCGCCTCGATCTGGTCGTGGGTGACGTAGACGATGGTGGTGCCGGTGGTGGCGTGCAGGCGCTTGATCTCGATGCGCATGTCGACGCGCAGCTTGGCGTCGAGATTGGACAGCGGCTCGTCGAACAGGAACAGCTTGGGATCGCGCACCAGCGCCCGGCCCATGGCGACGCGCTGGCGCTGGCCGCCGGAAAGCTGGCTTGGCTTGCGCTTCAGCAAATGGCCGATCTGCAGGACCTTCGCCACCTTGTCGATCGCCTTCTGGCGCTCGCCGGCCGGCACGCCGCGCATCTCCATGCCGAAGGCGATATTCCCGGCGACCGTCATGTTCGGATAGAGAGCGTAGCTCTGGAAGACCATGGCGATATCGCGCTTGGAGGGGTGGAGATCGTTGATCGTGCGTCCGTCGACGCGAATTTCGCCTTCGGTGATGGTTTCCAGGCCGGCAATGGTGTTGAGCAACGTGGACTTGCCGCAGCCGGAAGGCCCGACCAGCACGAGGAAGCCGCCCTTTTCGAGGTCGAGGTCGATGCCTTTCAGGATCTCGACCGATCCGAAGCGCTTCTTCAGCCCATCAATTTCCAGAAAAGCCATCCGATTATCCTTTAACGGCGCCAGCCATCAGGCCGCGCACGAAATAGCGGCCGGCGAGCACATAGACGAGGAGCGTCGGCAGCGCGGCGATCATGGCCGCCGCCATGTTGACGTTGTATTCGACGACGCCGGTCGAGGTGTTGACGACGTTGTTCAGCGCCACCGTCATCGGCATCACGTCGCCGGAGCCGGCATAGGCGGAGGCGAAGAGGAAGTCGTTCCAGATGTTGGTGAACTGATAGATCACCGTCACCACGATGATCGGCAGCGAGTTGGGCAGCATGATGCGCCGGAAGATCTGGAAGAAGCTGGCGCCGTCGATCTGCGCCGCCTTCACCAGCTCGTTCGGAAACGCTTCGTAATAATTGCGGAAGAACAGGGTCGTGAAGCCGATGCCGTAGACGACGTGGACGAACACCAGGTTCACGGTCGGATTGCCGAAGCCGAAGGTAAGGCCGGTCGCATTCTGCAGCTTGACGCCGAACCGGCCGAAGCTGCCGAGGATCGTTGCCATCGGCAAGAGGACCGACTGGAACGGGATGAAGCAGGCAAACAGCATCAGCCCAAACACCAGCGTCGCCCCGCGAAAGCGCCACTTCGTCAGCACATAGCCGTTGAGCGCGCCGAGCAGGGTCGAGATGATGACGGCCGGAACCACCATCTTGATCGAGTTCCAGAAATAGCCCTTCATGCCGACGCAGGTGAGACCCGAGCAAACTTCGCTCCACGCCCTTATCCAGGGTGCGAAGGTCGGCGCTTGCGGCAGCGCCAGCATGTTGCCGTTCTGTATCTCGTCCATGGTCTTGAACGAGGTCACCAGCATGACGAACAGCGGCATCAGGTAGAACAGCGCAAACAGCGCCAGCAGCCCGTAGATGACGATGCGATTAATAGTCCTGGCGCTGATACCGCCAGTGCCCTGGCGGGCAGGCGTTGCCAAGGCGCTCATCGCGGCTTCTCCCTGAGCTCGGAGTAGAGGTAGGGAACGATGATCGCGGTTATGGTCATCAGCATGATCACGGCGCTGGCCGAGCCGACGGCCATTTCGTTGCGTTTGAAGGTGTATTCATACATGAAGTTCGACGGCAGCCAGGCCGAGCCGCCAGGCCCGCCGCTGGTCAGCGCGACGACCAGATCGTAGGACTTGATGGCGAGATGCGCGAGCACGATCAAGGCCGAAAGGAAAATGGGCCGCAGCAGCGGGATGACGATGCGGCGGTAGAGCTGGAAGGTAGTGGCGCCGTCGATCTGCGCCGCTTTCATGATCTCGCCGTCGATGCCGCGCAGACCGGCCAGGAACATCGCCATGATGAAGCCCGACGCCTGCCAGACGCCGGCGATGACCACGGTGTAGATGACGAAATCCTTGTTCTTGATCCAGTCGAAATGGAAGCTCGTCCAGCCCCATTGGTGCAGCGTCTGCTCGAGGCCAAGGCCGGGGTCGAGGAACCATTTCCAGGCAACGCCGGTGACGATGAAGGACAGTGCCATTGGGTAGAGATAGATCGGCCGCAACATGCCTTCGCCGCGGATCTTCTGGTCGAGCAGGATGGCCAGGAACAGGCCGAGCGCCAGGCAGATGAAGATGTAGAGAAAGCCGAAAATGCCCATATTGGTGATCGACGTGTACCAGCTCGATGGCGGGTCGATGTCGAAGGTCCAACGCCACAGCCGCTGGTAGGCGCGCGGGCCGGTGATGGCATAGGACGGGAAGGTCTTGGAATTGGTGAAGGACAGATAGATCGTCCACAGGATGAAGCCGTAGACGAAGACGATGGTGATGGCGAAACTCGGCGCCAGCACGATCTTCGGCAGCGCATCCTGCAGGCGCGAACGCACCGAGGCGCGCGGACGAGCATTGTGCTCCGGCGTCAGCTTGATCTGGCTTGTCGCAACCGTACTCATGAGCTCCTCCCGTTCTGGGTCGTCCGTGCTTTCACCGCCAAGCGGGAAGACGGCCCGGTGCAGACGGGGTTTTGATCGACCGCGTGGTCGACCATATCTGCGGATTGGAACCTTCCCCGCCGGAGCGGGGAAGGTCTTTTTCGTGCGTGGCCTTACCTGGCGTCGTCGATCGCCTTGACCAGTTCGGTCACGGCCTCGTCCGAGGTCTTGATCTGGCCGTGGACGAACTTGGTCACGATATCCTTGTAGGCATTGGCGATCGCGGGCGGGGCGCCATAGCCCTGGGCCAGCGAACCGAACAACGTGCCCTTCTCGTTGGCGGCCTTAAGGTCGGCGATGCCCTTCTTGCCGCAGGCGTCGAAGTCGGTGTCCGGTACGTCGGTGCGGGCCGGAACCGAGCCCTTGACGACGTTGAAGGCCGACTGGAAGCTCTTCGACAAAGTGGCGGTGGCAAGTGCGGCTTGGGCGGCCTTGCGGTCGTCAGATACGTCGAACATGCCGAACACGTCGGAATTGTAGACGACGCTGCCGTCGGTGCCCGGGAAGCGGTAGCACAGGAAATCGGTACCCGGGATCTTGTTGGCGGCGTGGAACTCGCCTTTGGCCCAGTCGCCCATGACTTGAACCAGGGCATCCCCCTTGATGACCATGGCGGTGGCGAGGTTCCAGTCGCGGCCCGAGAAGTTCGGGTCGACATAGGTGACCAGCTTGGCGAGGTTGTCGAACGACTTCTTCATCGTGTCGGACTTGAGCGATGCGTCGTCGAGGTCGTTGAAGGCCTTCTTGTAGAACTCAGGTCCGCCGGTCGACAGCACGACCGAGTCGAACATGGTGGCTTCCTGCCAGTTCTGGCCACCGAGGGCGAGCGGAATGACGCCGGCCGCCTTGGCCTTGTCGAGCAGCGCAATAAGGTCGTCGAAGGTCTTCGGCTCGGTGCCGCCGATCTTGTCCATCACAGCCTTGTTGATCCACAACCAGTTGACCGAATGGACGTTGACAGGCACCGCGACCCATTTGCCGTCATAGACGGTAAACTTCTGCAGCGCCGCGGGAACAGCCTTGTCCCAGCCCTCCTTGACGGCGATAGCGGTGATATCGCCCATCTTGCCGGCCGCCGCATAGTCGAGCGCGGTGTAGCCGAGCATCTGCGAGGCGGTCGGCGGATTGCCTGCAGCCACCATTGCCTTCAGCGCAACCATTGCGGGGTCACCGCCACCGCCGGCCACCGGCACGTCCTTCCAGGCAAAGCCTTCCTTGGCCAGATCCTGCTTGAGCACGTTCAGAGCGGCAGCTTCGCCGCCCGACGTCCACCAATGCAGCATCTGGACTTCCTTGACGTCCTCGGCATGGGCCGCGAACGCAACGCCCGATGCGAGAGCCGTCCCGATAAGCAGTTTGCGCAACATGTACTTCCTCCCTTGTTGAACTTACACGACCGGCGGATGCCCACCGGGTTCTTCCCAACTCAGCCGACCCACCATCCGGTGCGCTGGCCGCGATGAAACTGGATTGTCTTTTCCTCGGTATAATCCTCGACGGCGCGCTTGCCGAGTTCGCGTCCGAGACCGGACTGCTTGTAGCCGCCGAAAGGCAGCTCGGGATAACCCTCCATGAACGTGTTCACCCAAACGGTTCCCGAACGCACATTCCGCGCCACCGACATGCAGGTATCGATGCTGGCGCTCCACACGCCCGCCGACAGACCATAGGGCGTGTTGTTGGCGATGTGCAACGCCCTTTCAATCGATTCAAAAGTCAGCACCGAGAGCACCGGACCGAACACTTCCTCGCGCGCAATGGCCATGTCTTCGGTGACGTCGCGAACGATGGTCGGATCAAGATACTGGCCGGCGCTCGAAGCAAGCTGCTTGCCGCCGCTATAGATCCGGCTGCCCTCGTTTTCCGCTGCCGTCACGTAGCCGGTGACCTTGGCCACATGGTCGGCGGAGATCATCGCGCCGACCTTGGTGCGATCGTCGAGCGGGTCGCCGACGGTCACCTTGGCAGTCAGCGCCTTTACTGCGCCGAGGAACTCGTCGGCGATCGCCTCATGGACGATCAGCCGGCTGCCGGCATTGCAGCATTCGCCGGCGTTGAAGAAGCCGCCGAATACCGCCGCGTCGGCGGCGGCTTCGAGGTCGGCATCGGGAAAGACGATCTGGCCGTTCTTGCCGCCGAGCTCCATCGAGACTTTCTTCAGCGAGTTGGCGGCAGACGCCATGGTCATCTTGCCGACGCGGGTGGAGCCGGTGAACGACACCATCTCGACCAGCGGGTGGCTGACCATCGGTGCGCCGACATCGGTGCCCAGCCCGGCAAGGATGTTGACGACGCCGTCCGGCAGACCGGCCTGCATCAGGATCTCGCCGAGAACGAACGTCGAGGCCGACGTCATTTCGCTCGGCTTGACCACCGCCGTGCAGCCGGCAGCGAGCGCGAAGGGCAGTTTCTGGCTGACGATCAGGAAGGGAAAATTCCACGGCGTGATGATCGAGACGACGCCGATCGGTTCGCGCAGCACGACACCGAGCATCGCATCGCCGAGATTGGCGTAGCTTTCGCCGTGAAGCGTGCGGGCGAGTGCCGCGGCATAGCGCCAGATGTCGACGGCGCCGCCGATCTCGCCGCGCGCCTGGGCGATCGGCTTGCCGGATTCCAGTGCATCGAGCCGGGCAATGTCCTCGAGCCGCGCCTCGATCAGGTCTGCCGTTTTGAGCAGGATCGCGGCGCGCTCGCCGGCCTTCACGCGCGGCCACGGGCCGGTCTCGAAGGCCTTGTGCGCGGCCTGTACCGCCGCCTCGACGTCCGCCGCGCCGGCTTGCGCATAGCGCGAAACGGTGAAGCTGTGGCCGGGGCTGCTGCGCTCCAGCGTGCGGCCGTCCTGGGCATCGACGAACTTGCCGTCGATCAGCAACCGGTAGCTTTTCGGCGCTGCGGCTGCCTCGGCGGGCATAGCAATGTTGAGGGGCGCGTTCATGTGATTTCCAGGTTCTGCTCGCATTTTATGATCTCGAGAACGGCGGCTTCTGCTTGGCTTTGAAAGCCTCGACGCCGGCCCTGAGATCGCTTGTCAGCGCGATGAAGCCGCTGGCCAGCGCTTCGGTCGCGGCAGCACTCTCTTCGCCTTCGGCAATGGCAATCATCAGCTTGGCGGCCTCGGTCGCCAGCGGCCCGCGCTCGGCGATCTTGCCGGCCCAGGCCCTGGCTTCGGCGAACGCCTTACCGGTCTCAACCACCCGGTCGACGATCCCCAGAGTCATCGCCTCGCTTGCCAGAAACACCTCGCCGCCGAGCGCCATCCGCCGCACCGCCTGGGCGCCGAAGCGGCGCACGGCGCGCTGTGTGCCGGACCAGCCGGGAACGACGCCGATCGAGGTCTCGGGGAAACCCAGCTTCACCTGTGTTTCCGCTACGCGGAAGTCGCATGCAGCCGCCAGTTCCAGCCCACCGCCCAGCGCATGGCCGGCAAGCACGGCGATCGTCGGCTGCCGCAGCCGCGCCAGCCGATCGAAGACGCGGTGACCGTAGCGCACCCATTGCACCTGGAAATCGACAGCGCTCATGGCTGCCCAAGCCTCGACGTCGCCACCGGCGCAAAAGCCCTTGCCCTCGCCGCAGATCAGCACGACGCGGACGCCTTCCGCCGTCTCGGCCTCGTCGAGTGCTTCTTCGAGCGCCCGCAGCATCGGGATGTCGAGCGCGTTGAATTTCTCCGGCCGGCGCAGCGTGACAATGCCGATGGCGCCGTCAGTTTCAAAGGTGACGAGACGCTCAGCCATGCGCGCCTCCAAGCGAGGCGCCGCCATTGAGCGACAGGCCGATCGGCCGGTCCCGGTAGAGCGCCTCCGGCGTCGTCTTCAGATCGTTGGCGACGGCGAGTGGGATCTCGGCCTGCGCCAGCACATCGCGCTCCAAGTCTACACCTGGCGCCAGCTCGGTCACCATCAGCCCTGCCGGCGTCAGCTTCATCACGCAGCGCTCGGTGACATAGGTGATGTCCTGTCCCTGGGCGACGGCACGCTTCCCGGAGAATGAGATGTGCTCGACCTCGCCGACGACTTTCTTGACCTTGCCTTCCTGGTCGATGCGGATGCCGCCATCGGCTAGCGACAGCTTGGCGCCGGCATTGAAGAAACCAGAAAAGACGATCTTCTTCGCCCGCGCGGTGATGTCGACGAAGCCGCCGGCGCCGGCGGTGACATGCGGCCGCGCCGAAAGCCTGGAGACGTTGACCGAGCCGTGGCGGTCGATCTGCAGGAAGGACAGCAGCGAGGCGTCGAAGCCGCCAGCCTGGAAATAGATGAACTGGTGTGGCGAGGGCATGAAGGCGTCGGCGTTCGACGAGCAGCCGAACTTGAAGTCGAGCAGCGGCACGCCGCCGACCGCGCCCTGTTCGATGACCCAGGTGACCTTGCCGTGCTGGCCTTCCTCGAGCAGGATGCGCGGCACATTGGCCGAGATGCCGAAGCCGATATTGACCGCCATGCCGTCGGCAAGCTCCATGGCGACGCGCCGGGCAATGACCTTCTGGACATTCATTTCGGCGTTGCGAAAGCTCGACAGCGGCCGGAAGATCTCGCCGGAGATGGCCGGATCGTAGGGCGTCAGCGTCGTCTGCAACTGGTCGGGTGCCACGACGATATGGTCGACCAGCACGCCGGGCACGCGCACATCGTGCGGCTTCAGCGTGCCGTTCTCGACGACGCGCTTGACCTGCGCGATGACGATACCGCCATTGTTGCGGGCGGCCAGCGCCTGTTCGAGGCCGCCGAGATAGGCGCCTTCATGCTCATAGGTGAGGTTGCCGCGCTCGTCGGCGGTGGTGGCGCGAATGATCGCGACCTGAGGTACGATCGAGCGGAAATAGAGCCACTCCTCGCCATCGAACTGCTGCACCGAAACGATCGGCTCGCTGGCGGCAGCATTCATGCCGCAGCCCTGGTGGCGCGGGTCGGCAAAGGTGTCGAGCCCGACCTTGGTCAGCACGCCGGGGCGCTTGGCGGCGGCCTCACGATGCATGTCGAACAGGATACCGGACGGCACGTTGTAGGCGGCGACCGTATTGTTGCCGATCATCTTCCAGATCTGCGGCGGTTCGGACGATGACGGGCCGGACGGATAGGAACCGCACAAAGTGCGCTTCAAAAGGCCGGGCTTGGCCAGGTGATCAATGCCCTTGATGCCGTACATGTCGCCAGCGGCGATCGGGTGCAGCGTCGTGATATCCTTGGGATGGCCTTCGACGTTGAAGCGCTCGCCGATCGCGGCAAGCACTGCATCCGGGCAGCCGAGGCCGCTCGATGACGACACGGAAACGATCATGCCATCTTTGATCAGGCCGGCAGCGTCAGCCGCGGAGACGAGCTTGCTCACGCGGCGCTCCCGAGCTTCGGGTCGGTGGCGACGGCCTTGCCGGACCTGGCCGACTGCAATGCCGCTTCGGCCGCGGTCAGCGACCAGACGCCGTCCGCGCCGGTGGCGGACGGCTGGCCCTCGCCGCGGATCGCCGCGTGGAATTGGCGCAGCGAACGGGCATAGAGGTCTTCGCGGTCGAAGCTCAATTCCTCCTCGCCCGTTGCCGTTCGCAGCAACACCGAGCCGACCGGCTTCTGCGTCATCACGTCCCTGGCGATCAGCGAGCCTTCGCTGCCATGCACCTCGAAGCCGGTGCCGGCGAATTTGGTGGTGAAGCCCTCATGCGACTGGGCAATGACGCCCGATGCGAAGCGCCAGAGGCACATGGCACCGTCTTCCAGCCCGCCGGCGGCCATGCCGGCCGATTGCGTGAAGGCCGAAATCTCCACCGGATCGTCGCCGAGCACGAAGCGCAGCGTGTCGGCATCGTGGACGGTGATGTCGAGCACCACGCCGCCGCCGGCGTCCGGCCTGGTGATGCGCCAGCCCTGCAGGTTTTCCGGCAGATAGACAGAGTGGAAGACGCGTGCGGCGATCGGCCCGCCGATGCGGCCGGCGGCGATCGCTGCGCGCATCGCCCGATGCGAGCCGGCATTGCGCAGATGGTGATTGGTGCCGAGCACGACGCCGGCAGCCCTGGCGGCGGCGACCATCTTGCGGGCGTCGGCGCTGGTCAGCGCCAGTGGTTTTTCGCAAAGCACATGCTTTCCCGCCTCGATGGCGGCGAGTGCCTGTTCGAGATGCAATTCGTTGGTGGTCGAGATGTAGACGGCGTCGATATCGGATTTGAGCAGGGTGTCGAGCGCCGAGACCGCCGCCGGAATGCGGTTTTCGCTGGCGTAGGTGGCGGCGCGCTCCGGGCTGGAGCTCATCACCGCGGCGATCTCGCCGTCCGGCTGCGCGCGGATGGCGCCGATCATGAATTGCCTTGCGATCGTGCTGGCGCCGATCAATCCCCATCGGACGGTCATGCCGCGTCTCCCATTCCCGCACGCCGAGTTCCATCGCGATCGGGGCCGCAGCTTTCCCTGACCACGAGGTTGACGGCGCCGATATGATCCTCGGCGCGCGTGGTGCGCGACTGGATCATCTTCAGCACGACATGGGCGGCGCGCTCGCCGAGCCCGGCGGTGTTCACCGAGACGCTGGTCAGCGCCGGCATATAGTGCTCGGCCTCGGCGACGTCGTCGAAGCCGACGACGGCAAAATCCACACCGGGTTCCAGGCCACGCTTGCGCAGGGCCAGCAAGACGCCGAAGGCGACCGCATCGTTGAAGCAAAGCGCCGCGGTCGGCGGCTCGGCCATGGCGAGCGCGGTTTCCAGGCAGGCAATGCCGCCCTTGCGGCTGGTTTCGCCCTCGAAGACGAGCCTGTCGGCCGGTGCGATGCCGAGCGCTTCACAGGCCTCGCGAAAGCCGCCCAGCCGCTCGTGATAGACGACAAGATCGGGCGAGCCGCCGAAGAAGGCCAGCCGGCGATGCCCCTTGCCAATCAAATGGGCGGTGGCAAGATAGGCGCCGCGATGGTTGTCGGGCGCGATCACCGGAATGCGGCTTTCAGGAAGCCGGCGCATGACGAAGACGACCGGAACGCCCGCGGTCTCAAGCCGGCGGAAGGCGCCAGGCGCGGTGCCGCGCGCCGGCGACACGACGAGCCCGGCGCCACCTTGCTCCATCAGCTATTTCAACACCTCTTCCTGGCGCACCGGGCTCTCCGCCGTGTTGGCGATGAAAGGCACGATGCCGGCCGACTGGAAGACGCGCTCCATGCCGACCGCCATCTCGGCGAAAAACGGATTGGTGAGGTCGTTGATGACCATGCCGATGACATTGGAATGGGCCTTGCGCAGATTGGCGGCGCCGCGATTATAGACATAGCCGACATCCTCGATCGCCTTGCGAACCTTGAGCGCGGTTTCGGGCCGGATCAGTCCGCTGCCTTGCAGCACGAGCGAGACCGTCGATTTGGACACGCCCGCCTCGCGAGCGATGTCGAGTATCGTTGCCTTGGCCCGGCTGGCCATCCAGATCTGTCCTCCCGGTGGTTTCTTGTATGAATTTATTGGAACGTTCTAATCCCTGCTATGGATTTGAGTCAATCGCGTTTTTGGGAATTCGGAGAAATGCGTAATCTGCAGCGGGATTCGGCGCAGCACGGGGCTTCTCCTGCTGCAATGCAGCAATCCAGCCCGTGCGAGACAGGGCGACAAAATATCTTGATTTATTGGAACGTTCCATTTAAGGCAGCCGTGAAGGGAGAGGAGCCATGGACATCACCTTGCCCGGGGAGGGCGGCCGCCGCACCCGCTACCGGCTCGTCGGCCAGCCGGTGCAGCCCGTGGCCGGCGCGCGGTTCTCGCGCATCGCCTACGCTGCCGCCCATGTTGTCGCCGATCCGCTCGCCATGACCGATCCGTGGTCCAGGCCCGCGGTCGACTGGGACAAGACGATGGCGTTTCGCCATCATTTGTGGCGGCTCGGCTTCCGCGTCGCCGAAGCGATGGACACCTCACAGCGCGGCATGGGTTTCGACTGGGCAAACGCCAGGGAATTGATCCGCCGCTCGATTATCGCGGCGCAAAGCGTCGAGGGCGCCGATCTCGCGTCGGGCGCCGGCACCGACCATCTGGTGCCGGGGGCCGCGAGCACGCTCGACGATGTCGTCGCGGCCTATGAAGAGCAGTTCGGCTTCATCGAAGGCCTTGGCGGCAAGGCGATCATGATGGCCAGCCGGGCGCTGGCGGCGGTCGCCAAAGGCCCCGACGATTATATCGGCGTCTACGACCGAATCCTGTCCCAGGCGTCCGGCAAGGTCATCCTGCACTGGCTGGGCGACATGTTCGACCCGGCGCTGAAAGGCTACTGGGGGAGCAAGAATTTCGAGACCGCGCTCGATACGGTGGTCGCGCTCGTCGGACACCATGCCGGCAAGGTCGAAGGCATAAAGATATCGCTGCTCGATGCCGGCAAGGAGATCGCGCTCAGGGACCGGCTGCCCGACGGCGTGGTGATGTTCACCGGCGACGACTTCAATTACCCCGAGCTGATCGCCGGGGACGGCGAGAGACATTCGCACGCGCTGCTCGGCATTTTCGATGCCATCGCGCCGGTCGCCAATGCGGCGCTGGCAAAGCTGGCCGCCGGCGACCGCGCCGGCTATGACGCGCTGATGGCCCCGACAGTGCCGCTGTCGCGCAAAATCTTCGAGGCGCCGACCGAATATTACAAGGCCGGCATCGTCTTCATGGCATGGCTGAACGGCCACCAGGAGCATTTTTCGATGGTCGGCGGCATGCAATCGGCGCGCGGCATCCGTCACTATGCCGATGTCTTTCGACTTGCCGATCAGGCGGGGTTGCTGGCCGAGCCGGAACTCGCCATCGCCAGAATGACAAGCCTCTGCGCGGTAGCGGGCGTCTGATTGCAAGACGTTGCAGCGTGCGATCCATAAGCCTGGTTTGGGTGGTTTTGCGATTTGCCTTGTCTGGGCAAATCTGTATGCGGTATGCGTCCGGCAGGCAGAGAAGCCGATCCGGCGCTCTGCCGGCCAACTGGCATAGCTGCCGTTCTGCATTGGGGTAAGCTGATGACCTTCGACCTTCAGGGCAAGCGCGTTTTCGTGGCCGGACATCGCGGCATGGTCGGCTCGGCCATCCTGCGCAGATTGGCCGACGAGGATTGCGAGGTCTTGACCGCCTCGCGCGCCGAGCTCGATCTTCTCGACCAGGCCGGCGTGCGGCGCTGGATGGCCGACCACAAGCCGGATGCGGTGGTGATGGCGGCGGCCAAGGTCGGCGGTATCCTGGCCAACAACAGGCTTCCTGTCGATTTTCTGCAGGACAACCTCGTCATGCAGAACAATGTCATCGAGAGCGCCTTTCGTAACGAGGTGCAGAAGCTGCTGTTTCTCGGTTCCTCCTGCATCTATCCCAAATTCGCAGCGCAGCCGATCTCCGAGGACGCCTTGCTAACCGGCCCGCTCGAACCCACCAACGAATGGTATGCGATCGCCAAGATCGCCGGGCTGAAACTGTGCCAGGCCTATCGGCGCCAATACGGCGTCGACTACATCTCGGCGATGCCGACCAATCTCTACGGTCCGGGCGACAATTTCGACCTCAATTCCAGCCATGTCGTGCCCGCTCTGATGCGCAAGGCGCACGAGGCCAGGCGCGCCGGCCGCAAGACCTTGGAGGTGTGGGGCTCGGGCACGCCGATGCGCGAGTTCCTGCATGTCGACGACGCTGCCGACGCTCTGGTCTGGCTGCTGAAGAATTATGCGGGCGACAGCCACATCAATGTCGGTTCGGGGCAAGACATCACCATTGCCGACCTTGCCCGCACCATCGTGTCGGTCGCCGGCGCCGATGCCACAATCACATTCGATCCGACGAAGCCGGACGGCACGCCGCGCAAGCTGATGGACGTGTCGCGCCTGTTCGCCACCGGCTGGCGCCCGCGCCACTCACTGCGCAGCGGATTGGAACAGACCTATGCCTGGTTTCTTGAGCACGTCGAAACCGGCGATCTCCGCCTCGGCGCTGCCTGAGGCTGGTATTGGCGAGCTCGGCATCAGGACTGATGAGCCGGAAACGCCCGCCGATGAGAATACTGACGGCCAATTGACGGATTATCTGGATGGTGGGCGTGACAGGGATTGAACCTGTGACCCCTGCAATGTCAATGCAGTGCTCTCCCGCTGAGCTACACGCCCATCCGAAGCCGCGCATACACCATTTTTGGTTCAGCGCGTCAATAGCGGGAAAAGGGAAAGAATGACCGGCTTGTCGCGTCGGTTAAAGACGCGACAAAAGCGCGTCAGGCGGCCTGCAGCATCTTTTCGACTTCGTTGACGAGGTCGCGCAGATGGAACGGCTTCGATAGTACCTTGGCGTCTTTCGGCGCCTTGGAATCGGGGTTCAGCGCAACGGCGGCAAAGCCGGTGATGAACATCACCTTGAGGTCGGGATCGATCTCGGTGGCGCGGCGGGCGAGCTCGATGCCATCCATCTCCGGCATGACGATGTCGGTCAGAAGCAACGAAAAGGGTTCCTCGCGCAGCCGCTCATAGGCGCTGGCGCCATTGTCGAAATCGCTGACCTGATAACCGGCGCGCTCCAGCGCCTTGACGAGGAACCGGCGCATGTCGTCGTCGTCTTCCGCCAGCAGAATGCGTGCCATCTTGTCCCGTCCGAATCACCCAACCGACAATGCCGTTCGGCAAGCCCGTTAACCATGCTGTATATGAGGAGGCGACGGTAAACATCAAGTGAACGTTGGGCGCACAATCCTGTTTTGGCTTGCGCTTCGGCGGCTGGACATGCGGGCGGCGAGGTGGCACTTTCCTATCATGATGCATTGGTATTTCCGGGTTCGTTCAAATTGAAAACGGCAGCCGAGGATTTTTCGGTCGTTCCACCCTTCGAAATCCGATCGGGCGCCGAACAGCGCGTTCCCTTCCTCTTCAACTCGCCGCATAGCGGCCGCTACTATCCGGACCGGTTCATGGCGATGGCCAAGCTGGACCGCAACGCCATCCGCCGCTCCGAGGACTGCTATGTCGAGGAATTATTCGGCGGTGCCGTCGCGCTCGGGGCGCCGATGCTGGCGGCAAACTTCCCGCGCGCCTATCTCGACGTCAACCGGGAGCCGTGGGAACTCGACCCGCGCATGTTCGCCGAACCGGTGCCATCCTTCTGCAACATCCGCTCGGCGCGGGTGGCCGGCGGGCTCGGCACCGTGCCCAAGCTGGTCGGCGAGGGGCTTGACATCTATTCCGGCCGCTTGCCGCTGGCAGAAGCCGTCGCGCGCATCGAAGCGGTCTACAAGCCCTATCACGAGACGCTGAAGCGGCTCTTGACCAGAACGCATGCGCGCTTCGGCTACGCCGTGCTGATAGACTGCCACTCGATGCCGGCAAGCATAAGAGTTGGCGACAGCGGATTGCGGCCGGACTTCATCGTCGGCGACCGTTTCGGCATCTCCGCCGCGGCGGCGTTGACCGAGACGGCGATCGGCCTGCTCACCGGCATGGGCTACAGCGTCGCCCACAACAAGCCCTACGCCGGCGGCTTCATCACCGAGCATTATGGCCGTCCGGTGCGGCATCTGCATGCGCTGCAGATCGAGGTCAATCGCGGGCTCTACATGAACGAGCGGACGTTCCAAAAGTCGGCCGGGTTCGATGCGCTCGCCGACGACCTGGCACGGTTTTCGGCCGAGCTGATGGCGATGCCGGATCACCATTTCGTCGATCTGCCGTTGGCTGCCGAATAGCGCCGAATCGCGGCATTCGCCGCTCATGAGGCAGCGTAAAAAAAGACCGTATCGTTTGCACGACACGGTCGAAGTCTAGGGAGGAAACGCCCAAGGAGGGCATGGACAGGAACCCCTGTCCGAGAACAAACGTATTGTGCGCTGCACAAATGTCAAGGCGCGTTCCGGCTTTTTAATTCACTGTGAAGTGGAAATTGCATTTCCGTGATGACTGCGTTGCATTTGAGCAACAGTTGACACTGCGCGAAAGTCTCTGAACGCCCTTGTTTCGGCAAAAAACCCCCTTGTTTCGGCATAAAACCATGGGGCAAACGGGCATCTCAGACATGCTGGAGCGGGAGAATCAGTTGGACATCAGCATCGAGTTCATGCGGCGCATTGCGCGTGCCGCCGCAGCCGAGACCTTGCCGCGCTTCCGCAATCAGGGCGCGGTCGCCAACAAGGAGCATGGCAGCTTCGACCCGGTCACCGAGGCCGACCGTGAGGCCGAGCGCGCCATCCGGGCGCTGATCAACGCGCAATACCCCGATCACGGAATTCTCGGCGAGGAACATGGCAGCGAAAACATCTCCAGCCGGCATGTCTGGGTGATCGATCCGATCGATGGCACACGCGCCTTTATTTCCGGCCTGCCGGTATGGGGCACGCTGGTCGGGCTGACGGTCGACGGCGATGCCGTCGCCGGCATGATGTCGCAGCCCTTCACCGGCGAGCTGTTCTACGCCAATGCCTCCGGCTCGCATTATGAGGGCCCGGGCGGCCCGCGAAAACTCACGACGCGCAAGACGACAAATCTCGCCGAGGCGACGCTGTTCACCACCACGCCGGCTCTGTTCAAGGGCGACGCGCGTCTGCGCTATGACCTGTTCGAGAAACAGGTCCAACTCGCCCGCTACGGCACCGACTGCTACGCCTTCGCCATGGTGGCGGCGGGCAGCGTCGATATCGTCGCCGATCCCGGATTGAAGCCCTACGACATCGTGGCGCTGATCCCGATCATCGAGAAGGCGGGCGGCGTTGTCACCACCTTCGAAGGCGGGCCGGCGGAAAAGGGCGGCGACATCCTGGCGGCGGCGACACCGGAGCTGCACGCGGCAGCAATGGCGGCGCTGCGCGGCTGAGATTGGGCATTGCTGCCCAGGCGAGATCGTTGCCATACCTCCTAACAGGATGATGTCAGTTGGCATGCGCTATGGAACGCTGTCAGCGGGGAGGACAATAGATGCCGAGGCAGCCAGCAGCCAGCCATTCCGATGCTCCGGCGGACGGGCGGAGCGATTTCGACTTCTTCTTCGGGCGCTGGACCGTCGGCCATCGAAGGTTGCAGAAGCGGCTGCAGGGCGACAGCAACTGGGATGTGTTTGGCGGCACGTGCGACGTGCGGGCGATCCTTGGCGGCCTCGGCAATGTCGACGACAATTGGATTGAATTGCCCGGCGGGCCCTATCGCGCCGCCACCCTGCGGACCTTCGACCCGGCGGCGAGGCAATGGTCGATCTGGTGGATCGACGGCCGCAATCCGTCGACCATCGATGTTCCGATGCGCGGCACTTTCGTGGCGGGCGTCGGCACGTTCCTGTGCGAAGATGTCTTCGACGGCCAGCCGATCCAGGTCCGCTTCCTGTGGTCGCGGATCACGGACAGGTCGGCACGCTGGGAGCAGGCCTTTTCGCCGGACGGCGGCAAGACATGGGAGACCAACTGGATCATGGATTTTGCCCGCATGGCCTGAAGCCGGACAAGGTATGTGGCTCAGACGTCCCCGGTTCCGGGGATGAAGGCGTCAAATGCCGCAAGCAGCTGCTCGCGATAGAGGTCGGCTTCCTGGAGGATCTCATGGCGGGCGCCGTCGATCATCAGCAACGAGCCGACACGCAGACGTCTGGCATAGGCTTCGACTGCCCTGGTCGAGACGACCTGGTCGGCGCCGGCGGCGATCATCAGCAAGGGAACCTGGATCTTGGCCATGAAATTCGGGTCGCTGACGATTAAGGACGCCTCCGTCGCCGCCCTCAGCCAGCGGATCGTCGGCCCGCCGAGCGCCAGCTGCGGATAGGTTTCATAGATCAGCGTGTTGCGCCGATAGCGCGCCGGGTCGCTGGTCAGCTTGTTTATGGCGAAGGGCACTGTTTCCTTCGGCCGCGGACCCCATGCGGCATAGAGTCGGCCAAGGCCGAGCAGACAGAACAGCGAACAGATGCGGCGAACGGTTTTTATCGAAGCCGGCAGGTCGGGTACGGTGAAGAACGGCGCGATCAGCACCATGCGGCGCACGCGGTTCGCCATTGAGGGCGCAGCGAGTAGCGCAATCACCGCCCCGGCCGAATGGGCCAGTATGTAGTAGGGTCCCCGGCAATCGGGCAGCACGATCTCCTCGAAGAACTGCTCCAGATCGCCGGTATAGTCGAAGAAGCTCCTGACGTAGCCGCGCTGGCGGTCGCCGATCAGCCGGTCGGAAGCGCCCTGGCCGCGCCAGTCAAGGCTCGCCACGCCGAAGCCCCGGTCGGCAAGGTTGCGAATAGTCTCGAAATGCTTCTCGATGCACTCGTTGCGGCCGGTCAGGACGACCACGGTGCCCTTCATCGGACGGCTGACCGCGGCAAACAGCCCATAGCGGATCTTCTTGCCGTCGCGCGTGGTGAAGAAGCCGCCGACTGCGTTTTCCGGCAGCGGATTGCCTGGAGTCTCATGGAAGGGCGGGGTCTGGTGGAAGAGATCGGTCATACGGTGTTTGGTTTGGGGTCGGTGCCGGCATGGGCGCAAGTTAGGCATAGACGCCCATGCGCCAAAAGCAAAGGAATTCGGGACGCCGGGGAGGTCGACCCAGGCAGCAAACAAGTTAGACCGGAAGCAGCCTTGGGCATGCTTCCGGCCTCTGTCGACCCGGGAGGAAGGGACGTTACACCCGGTTCGGCCTCGTCGCGTCGCTTTCTCCGGCGACCTGTTCCTGATCTCGAGAACAGTTTTAGTGCCGCCTGGCTGAACGCTCGCCGAAGCCGCGGTTCATCTGCCGTTCATCGGCTTCGGGACGGTCCGGGAGCGCGATCCGGTTCGGTCGCTCGAAAATCTTGAAATGCCTTCGCCCGCTTCCCAAATTTATCGTGCGGCCGCCAATGTCGGGGCCGCTGGCCTATCCGGAACGCCGTCACGGGTTTCGCACCGGCCATACGCAAACCTTGTTGCTCAACAGGAGAACACACTATGCGTCACGTTGATTTTTCCCCACTCTACCGTTCGACCGTCGGTTTCGACCGGCTGTTCACAATGCTCGATTCGCTTGCGCAGCCGGAAGGCCAAACCTATCCGCCCTACAATATCGAACGCACGGGCGAGGATGCCTATCGCATCTCGATGGCTGTGGCCGGCTTCTCGGAAGATGAGATTTCGATCGAAGCTCACCGCAATGTGCTGACCGTCAAGGGTGAGCGCAAGGAGGAAGGCAATGGCGAAGGTTCCGAACTGCTCTATCGCGGTATCGCCAGCCGAGCCTTCGAGCGCCGCTTCCAGCTTGCCGATCACGTCGAGGTCATCGGCGCCGCGCTGAAGAACGGCCTGCTCTTCGTCGACCTCAAGCGCAACATTCCCGAAGAGCTGAAGCCGCGCAAGATCGCGATCACCTCGGCTCCGGCCAAGGCCAAGCAGATCGAGGCTAAGACCGCCGCCTAAGTCAGGCAGCTAAACTCCTCCTGGGACGCCAACTCCCCGGGAAAAAGGGGCGGTGCAGCAATGCACCGCCCTTTTTTGCTGGCGGGTAAGGCTTGCTATCCGGCGAGCAGGTAGCCGAAACGGTCGACCTCATCGGCCGTGGTCGCGAAGCTGGTGACGAAGCGATAGAGCGCTTCGTCCTCGCCGATATGGCCGTCGTAGCCGAGCGGCCTGTGCCAGTCGTAGAAAGCCGCGCCTGCCGCTTGCACTCTTTCGGCCTCGGACTTTTTCATGACCGCGAAGACCTCGTTTGCCTGCGGCAGCCAAGCCAGACGCGCTGAAGGGGAATCCTCGATCGCCGCGGCAAGCCGTGCCGCCATGGCATTGCCGTGCCGTGCCGTGTTGAGCCATAGCCCACCCCTAAAATAAGCATCGAATTGCGCGGCGATGAAGCGCGATTTCGAGAAGAGCTGGGCGGCGCGCTTCCGCAAAAAGGCCAATTCCTTGGCTCGCTCGAGATCGAACAGCACGATCGCCTCGGCGCACCAGCAGCCATTCTTGGTGCCGCCGAAGGAGAGGATGTCGACGCCGTGCTTCCAGGTCATCTCCGCTGGCGTTGTTTCCAGAGCGACGAGCGCATTGGCAAAGCGAGCACCGTCCATATGTAGCGGCAGCCTGTGCTGCTTTGCGATCGCCGAAATCCTGGTGATTTCGTCAAGTGTGTAGACGGTGCCGACCTCGGTCGACTGGGTGATCGAAACAGCCATCGGCCGCCCGGAATGGACGTTTTCGGATGCGAAACGGTCCACCGCCCTTTCCAGATTGCCGGCATCGATCTTGCCGAGTGCGCCGTCGACTGTATAAAGCCGCGAACCGCCCGTGAAATATTCCGGTGCACCGCATTCGTCCTCGATGACATGCGCTTCGCGATGGCAGAAGGAAATGCCGCCTGGCTTGTGGTAGGCGGTCAGCGACAGCGAATTGGCAGCGGTGCCGGTGGCCACAAAAAACACCGCGACCTCGCGTTCGAAGATTTCATTGAAGCGCTGGTGAACTGCCGTGTCGAGGGCACCGTCGCCATAGGCGGTGGAGAAGCCGTCGGCATGGGCCGACAGGCCGGCAGCGATACGGGGATGGGCGCCTGCCCAATTGTCGGAAGCGAAAATCATGCGTCTGCCTATGCTGGGGAAATCAGTGCGAGCTTGGCCGCTTTCGCATGCCGGCCGCAAGGGGCAGATACCGAAAATCCGCTAAAGCCTGCGAAACGCATGAGCGTACATGCAGCGCCTGAAGCTTACGCTGTCGCCGCGTTTTGCGCAATTTTCTGTCGCCAAAGCCTCAAGAATTTTGTGAATCGGTCTTGTATGCGCCGCAGATTTCTGTCATAAAAATTTAGGACAGTAGTGCTGTCTTATTTTGTCGCACAAAACTGGCCGCATTGGCATATGATTGGCCTCTGCGGCCGTTGCTGCGAGCGACAGCTAGACAGCCTGGCTCTGGCCTGTACGAATACCATATGCGAACCATGCGGAAAGCCGCACGGTCGGCAAGAATTTCGCAAGACGTGCCGCAAGATTGAAAAGGAAGCCACGCGCTTCCCGACGGAAACCAGCGCCCGAAGGGGACGGAACGGAGGACAGGACGATGACGGACATGACGCCATCTGCGACGAAGGCCGCGCAGACGAAAGCGGCAGCCGTCAAAAATCTGCGAACCAACACCGGCTATGCCGCGCACGGCCTCTACGATCCGCGCAACGAGCACGATGCCTGCGGCGTCGGCTTCATCGTTAACATGAAGGGCGTGAAGTCGCATCAGATCGTGGAGGACGGCCTTGCCGTGCTCGAAAACCTGACGCATCGCGGCGCCGTCGGCGCCGATCCGCTGATGGGCGACGGCGCCGGCGTGCTGGTGCAACTGCCGGACCGCTTCTTCCGCGAGGAGATGGCCAAGCAAGGGGTCGAACTGCCGAAGCCCGGCCACTACGCCGTCGGCCATGTGTTCATGCCGCGCGACCCGGAGCTGCAGGCGCATATCGAAGGCATCATCGCCGAGGTGGCACAGCTCGAGGGCCAGCCGCTGCTCGGTTTTCGCGACGTGCCGGTCGACAATTCGTCGCTGTCCAAGGCGGCCGACATCGCCGCTTCCGAGCCGGTGCACCGGCAGGTGTTCCTGGGCCGCGGCGCCGAGATCGAGAACGACGATGATTACGAGCGGCGGCTCTACATTCTGCGCAAGGTCATTTCCGGCCGTATCCACGAGGAGACCAAAGGCGTCGACAACGGCTTCTATGTCGTCTCGATGTCGTCGCGGACCATCGTCTACAAGGGCATGTTCCTGGCCTATCAGGTCGGCGCCTATTACAAGGACCTGACCGACCCGCGTTTCGAGACGGCGCTGATCCTGGTCCACCAGCGCTTCTCGACCAACACGTTCCCGTCGTGGAAGCTGGCGCATCCCTACCGCATGGTCGCCCATAATGGCGAGATCAACACGCTGCGCGGCAACGTCAACTGGATGGCGGCGCGCCAGGCCTCGGTCGATTCCGAACTGTTCGGCAACGACATCTCGAAGCTGTGGCCGATCTCCTATGAAGGGCAGTCGGACACTGCCTGCTTCGACAATGCGCTCGAATTCCTGACGCAGGGCGGCTATTCGCTCGCCCATGCCATGATGATGCTGATCCCGGAAGCCTGGGCCGGCAACAAGCTGATGGGGCAGGACCGCAAGGCCTTCTACGAGTATCACGCAGCACTGATGGAGCCGTGGGACGGGCCGGCGGCGGTTGCGTTCACCGACGGCCGCCAGATCGGCGCCACGCTCGACCGCAACGGGCTGCGGCCGGCGCGCTACATTGTCACCGACGACGACCGCGTCATCATGGCCTCGGAAGCCGGCGTGCTGCCGGTGCCGGAGGAAAAGATCGTCAAAAAGTGGCGGCTGCAGCCCGGCCGCATGCTGCTGATCGACCTGGACAAGGGCCGCATCGTTTCCGACGAGGAGATCAAGTCGGAGATCGCGACCAGGCACCCCTACAAGAGCTGGCTCGCCAACACCCAGCTCATCCTCGAAGATCTGAAGCCGGTCGAGCCGCGCGCCCTGCGCAGGGACGTCAGCCTGCTCGACCGTCAGCAGGCGTTCGGCTACACTCAGGAAGACACCAAGCTGTTGATGTCGCCGATGGCGACCACCGGCCAGGAAGCGGTCGGCTCGATGGGTACCGACACCCCGATTTCGGCAATGTCGGACAGATCGAAGCTGCTCTACACCTATTTCAAGCAGAATTTCGCACAGGTCACCAACCCGCCGATCGACCCGATCCGCGAGGAGCTGGTGATGAGCCTCGTGTCCTTCATCGGGCCAAGGCCGAACATCTTCGACCTGGTCGGCAATTCGCGCCGCAAGCGGCTCGAAGTGCGCCAGCCGATCCTGACCAATGGCGATCTGGAGAAGCTGCGCTCGGTCGGCCACACCGAAGACCGCTTCGACACCAAGACGATCGACATCACCTATGCTTCGAGCGAGAGTGCTGCCGGCATGCTGGGCGCCATCGACCGGCTGTGCGAGCGCGCCGAGGCGGCGGTCGCCGGCGGCTACAACATCATCATCCTGTCCGATCGTCAGCTTGGTGCGGACCGCATCGCCATTCCGGCACTGCTGGCGACGGCCGCCGTGCACCATCATTTGATCCGCAAGGGATTGCGCACGTCGGTTGGGCTCGTCGTCGAATCCGGCGAGCCGCGCGAGGTGCATCATTTCTGCTGTCTCGCCGGCTACGGCGCCGAGGCGATCAATCCCTATCTCGCTTTCGATACGCTGCTCGACATGCACAAGCGTGGCGAATTGCCGGCGGAGGTCGATGCGTACGAAGTCGTCTCCCGCTACATCAAGTCGATCGGCAAGGGCATCCTCAAGGTCATGTCCAAGATGGGCATCTCGACCTACCAGTCCTATTGCGGCGCGCAGATATTCGATGCCATCGGGCTGAAGTCGGACTTCGTGCAGAAGTACTTCACCGGCACGGCGACGCTGATCGAAGGCGTCGGGCTGGACGAGATCGCCGCCGAAACGGTCAGCCGCCATACCGACGGCTTCGGCAACGACCCGGTGCTGCGCAACAGCCTCGAGGTCGGCGGCGAATACATGTTCCGCATGCGCGGCGAGGCCCACATCTGGTCGCCCGACGCAGTGGCGACCTTGCAGCACGCCGTGCGCCAAGGCTCGTGGGAGACGTTCAAGGACTATTCCGCCCAGATCGACAGCGACACGGCGCAGGCGCAGACCATTCGCGGCCTGTTCAAGATCAAGCTTGCCGAAGAGACCGGGCGCAAGAAGGTCAAGCTCGACGAGGTGATGCCGGCGGCCGATATCGTCAAGCGCTTCTCGACCGGGGCGATGTCCTTCGGCTCGATCTCAAGGGAAGCGCACACGACGCTGGCGCGGGCCATGAACGCCATCGGCGGCAAGTCGAACACCGGCGAGGGCGGCGAAGAGGCCGACCGCTATCTGCCACTGCCGGGCGGCGGCAAGAACCCCGAACGCTCGGCGATCAAGCAGGTCGCCTCGGGACGCTTTGGCGTCACGGCGGAATATCTGGTCAATTCCGACATGATGCAGATCAAGGTCGCGCAAGGGGCAAAGCCCGGCGAGGGCGGCCAGCTGCCGGGCCACAAGGTTGATGCGACCATCGCCAAGGTCAGGCATTCGACGCCCGGCGTCGGCCTGATCTCGCCGCCGCCGCATCATGACATCTATTCGATCGAGGATCTGGCGCAGCTCATCTACGACCTGAAGAACGTCAATCCGGCGGCGGACGTATCGGTCAAGCTGGTCTCGGAAGTCGGCGTCGGCACGGTTGCGGCCGGCGTCGCCAAGGCGCGTGCTGACCACATCACCATTTCCGGCTATGACGGCGGCACCGGCGCCTCGCCGCTGACCTCGCTCAAGCATGCCGGCAGCCCGTGGGAAATGGGTCTTGCCGAAACGCACCAGACGCTGGTGCTCAACGGCCTCCGGTCGCGCGTGGCGCTGCAGGTTGATGGCGGCCTGCGCACCGGACGCGATGTCGTCATCGGCGCACTGCTCGGCGCCGACGAGTTCGGTTTCTCGACCGCGCCGCTGATCGCGGCCGGTTGCATCATGATGCGCAAGTGCCATCTCAACACCTGCCCGGTCGGTGTCGCGACGCAGGACCCGGTGCTGCGTAAGCGCTTCAAGGGCACGCCCGAGCACGTCATCAACTTCTTCTTCTATGTGGCGGAAGAAGTGCGGGCGCTGCTTGCCGAGATGGGCTTTACTCATCTCGACCAGATCATCGGTGACACCGACCTTCTGGAAAAACGCGAACTGATCCAGCACTGGAAGGCGCGCGGGCTCGACTTTAGCAAGATGTTCTACAAGCCCGATGCGCCACACGAGGCGGTGCACTGGACCGAGCGGCAGAAGCATCCGATCGACGACGTGCTCGACCGCAAGCTGATCGAACTGGCAAAGCCGGCGCTCGAAGCCAGGCAGCCGGTCAGCATCGAATTGCCGATCCGCAACGTCGATCGTTCGACGGGCGCCATGCTGTCGGGTGAAGTGGCAAAGCGCTTCAGGCACAAGGGCCTGCGCGAGGACACGATCTCGGTGAAACTCACCGGCACGGCCGGCCAATCCTTCGGCGCCTTCCTGGCGCGTGGGGTTTCGTTCGAACTGGTGGGCGCCGCCAATGACTATGTCGGCAAAGGTCTGTCGGGCGGCCGCATCGTCATCCGCCCGCCGGAGAACACGAAAATCGTTGCTGCCGAGTCCATTATTGTCGGCAATACCGTGCTCTACGGCGCAACCGAGGGCGAGGCCTATTTCTGCGGCGTTGCCGGCGAGCGTTTTGCCGTGCGCAATTCGGGTGTCGCCGCCGTCGTTGAAGGCGTCGGCGACCATGGCTGCGAATACATGACCGGCGGGATCGTCGTCGTCATCGGCCAGACCGGCCGCAACTTCGCTGCCGGCATGTCGGGCGGCGTCGCCTACGTGCTCGACGAGGCGGGTGATTTCGCCGAGCGCTGCAACATGGCGATGGTCGAGCTGGAGCCGGTTCCGGAAGAGGACGACCTGATGGAAAAGCTGCTCCACCACGGCGGCGATCTCGACCACAAGGGCCGTGTCGACGTATCCGGCGATATGACCAGCCATGACGAGGAGCGGCTCTATCAGCTGATCTCCAACCACGTCCACTACACGGGCTCGGTACGAGGTCGCGAGATCCTCGACGATTGGGCGATTTTCCGGCCGAAATTCCGGAAGATCATGCCGGTCGAATACCGCCGCGCGCTGATCGAGATGGAACGGATGCGCATGAACGTGGCGGCGGAATAGATTTGGAAATTGCCGGGCAGCCATGCGTCCCGGCAACCATCTTCATCAACAATCCTGACCTCGGACTGACGGTTGCCACGGCTGCCTTATGAGGTTAACGGGTGCGTCGCCAGGCGTGCCTTCCGGACAGCAGGGACTGGACTATGGGCAAGGTAACAGGGTTTCTCGAGATCGACCGGCAGGTGCACAAGTACCAGCCGGCTTCCGACCGCATCCGGCATTTCCGCGAGTTCACCCTGCCGATGTCGGACAAGGAGGTCGAGAAACAGGCCGCGCGCTGTATGGATTGCGGCATTCCGTATTGCCATGGGCCGACCGGCTGCCCGATCCACAACCAGATCCCGGACTGGAACGACCTCGTCTACAATGGCGACTGGGACAACGCGATCCGCAACCTGCATTCGACCAACAATTTTCCGGAATTCACCGGCCGCATCTGTCCTGCACCTTGCGAGGAAGCTTGCACGCTGAACCTCGAGGACATTCCGGTCGCCATCAAGACGATCGAGCAGGCGATTGCCGACAAGGCCTATGAAACCGGCCATATCCGGCCCTATCCGCCGGAAAGGAAGACCGGCAAGCGCGTCGCGATCATCGGCTCGGGACCGGCCGGCATGGCGGCTGCCCAGCAGCTCGGCCGCGCCGGCCACGACGTTCATGTCTATGAGCGCGAGAGCCGGCCGGGCGGGCTGATGCGCTACGGCATCCCCGATTTCAAGATCGAGAAGCACTATATCGACCGGCGCATCGAGCAGATGCAGGGCGAGGGCGTTAGCTTCCTTTGCGGCGTCAATGTCGGCGTCGATAAGCCGGTCGCCGAACTGCTCGCCGAATATGACGCGGTGCTCTATTGCGGCGGTTCTGAAACACCGCGTCCGGCCAACATCCCCGGCGACGATCTCGACGGCGTGCATGACGCAATGCCCTATCTGGTGCAGCAGAACAAGCGCATCGGCGGCGAGCCAATCCAGTCGGTGGCATGGCCGTCGCGCCCAATCGTCGCCGGCGGCCAGCACGTCGTCGTCGTCGGTGGCGGCGACACTGCCTCCGACTGCGTCGGCACCGCCTTCCGCCAGGGCGCCGTGCGCGTCACTCAGCTCGACATCCGGCCGCAGCCGCCGGAAAAGGAAGACAAGCTTTCGGTCTGGCCCTATTGGGCGACCAAGATGCGCACTTCGTCGTCACAGGCCGAAGGCGCCGAGCGCGAATTCCAGGTGGCGACGCTTGAATTCATCGGCGAAGACGACCAGCTGACCGGGGTCAAGTGCTGCGAGGTCGACGAGAAGCGCAAGCCGATCGCCGGCACCGAATTCGTCATTCGTGCCGATCTGGCCTTCATCGCCATCGGCTTTGCCGGGCCAGCCAGTCGAGGGCCGGTGTCGGAACTCGACGGGCAGATGAAGATCGTCACCGACAGCCGCCGTTCGAAGAACGTCGAGGCCAATGATCGCGACTACAGGACCAGCGTCGAAAGGCTCTATGCGGCGGGCGACGTGCGGCGCGGCCAGTCGCTGGTCGTCTGGGCGATCCGCGAGGGCCGCCAGGCGGCGCGCGCCATCGACGAGGCACTGATGGGGTCGAGCGTGCTGCCGCGCTGAGGCCGCTCCGAAACTCTACTCCTGCGGCCGTCTGAAGGCGTTTTCTGCGCCTCCGGTGCTCGCGGTCTCTGGCTCCAGAGAAAGAGGTTCTGGTTTACGGCCGGATCGCCGTCGTCGTGTCGGATGCGGCCGCCGCCGTCGCAGGCTGTGTCTTGGGCGGCCACGAGAAATCGTCGGCGCGGCCGGGCGAGGCGTCGGGCGACTTGCCTTCGACGATGAGCTTTTCGCCAGGCAAATTCTTGTCCGCCTTTGCCAGTGGTGCGGCGCCGAGCAGTTCCGAGCCGCCGTCCAGCGCCGGATCGCTCAGTAGCATCGGCACGGTGCGATCGACGGCTATCGGTGCGGCAGCAGGTGCCGGCGCCTCGACGGGAGCGCCGGCCGGGGCAGAAGCCGTCACTACGCTTCCCGGCGCGGCCAGCCCAAGGATCTTCATCAGCGGCTTTTCGGTATAGAAGGCGAGCTTGCGCTTGCCGGCCTTCGACATGTTGATGCCGTCGTCGGAGCGCAGGCGCACCGATTGGCCATTGATGTCCGGTCCGCTGGTGACAAAGGCGCCGTTCTCGTCGACGAACCCGTCCCAGACGTCGACGAATTCGCCGCCATGGCTTTCGGCGGACGAGCGGTAGATATCGTTGAAGGCCAACATGTCGGAGGTCATTTTCGAGACCCGGAAGGCCGGCATGCCAACCCACAGATACGGCACTTTGGCCGAGGCGATGGCCTTGCCGAGCGCTTCGGTCCGGCGCTCGTATTCCTTGGTCCAGTTTTCGGATCGCGGCTGCTCGCGCACATCGCCGACACGCATCTGCTGCCGATCGTTGGATCCCAGCATGACGACGACGGCTGCCGGTTGTTCGGTCGCGATCAGCGACTTGACCTGTTCGGGCCAGTTGTAGACGTCGTCACGCACGAAACCGGACGAGCCGTTGGCGCGGACGACGATCCTGACGCCGGTGTTTTCGGCAAAGGCGGCGTCGAGCCCCTCGGCCAACCCAGACGCCATGAAATCACCGACCACCAGAACGACGCGGGCATCCGGCGCCTTCTCGGCCACCGGGGTTGTCGGCTCGGCCGGCGGCGGCCGGCGAACAGATCGGGGCTTCCTCAGCTTGGGCCTGGGCTTTGCTCTCTGGAATTCTCTCTGGAATTCGGGCGGCGGCTGCTCAAACCGCTCGCTTCTGCGCGGAAACAACAGGTCACGCAGCGACCAGCCACGACTTTCCGGCTCCTGCGCCATGGCCGAGGTGTGAAAGGCGCCGGCGGCGCCGACAGCTAGAACGACGATCGCCAGAACCAGGATCGGCGCGCGACGAACGATCACCCAGATGCGCGCAGCCGAAACCAATCACCCCCTCCATCCCGTAACCGGCTCTAGTTCTGTCTGAGCCATTTGAGCACTTCCTTGCTCGGATACCCGTCCTGGGTCAAGCCGGCCTTTGCCTGGAAGGCCATGATGGCGGTTTTCGATCCATCACCGATCTTGCCGTCGAACTTGCCGTCGTAATAGCCGTGCTCGGAAAGCCGCTTTTGAAGCTCCTGCCTTTCCTCGAAGGAGAGCTTGGTGAAGGGCCGCTTCCAGTCCTGCACAAGCCCACCATAACCGGCGATTTCGTCGGCAAGGAGGCCGACGGCGAGCGCATATTTGTCGGCATTGTTGTAGCGCTTGATCACCGAGAAATTCTTGATCATCAGGAAAGCCGGCCCGCCGCGGCCGCCGGGCAGCTTCAACGTCGCCTTATCCGCACCGTTCTTGAACGGCTTGCCGTTGGCACGGGTGACGCCCAGCGCCTGCCATTGCGACAGCGACTTCGAGCCCCCAGGCAACGTCTTGCCGTCCGGAAGGCTGACCTCATAACCCCAGGTCTTGCCGGCCTGCCAGCCGTTCTTCCTCAGCAAATTGGCGGCTGTCGCCAGTGCGTCGGGAATCGAATTCCAGATGTCGCGCTTGCCGTCGCCGTCCATATCGACCGCATAGGACTGGTAGCTGGTGGGGATGAACTGGGTATGACCCATCGCGCCGGCCCATGAGCCGCTGAGATGGCTTTCGTCGATGTCGCCGGTCTGCAGGATCTTCAGTGCCGCGATCAGCTGGGTGCGGGCAAATTTCGCGCGCTTCGGGTCGGCATAACCAAGCGTCGCCAGCGAGCGCACGACATTGCGCATGATGTCATCCCGTTTGAGGGTTTCGCCGTAGTTCGATTCCATCGACCAGATAGCCAGCAGGATGTAGCGGTCGACGCCGTATCTTGCCTCGATCCGGTCCAGCCACGGCTTCCATTTCCTTGCCATCTGCTGGCCGACAGCGACCGACTGGTCATGGACGCGGTTGTCGAAATAATCCCAGGCGGGGGCGGTGAATTCGGGTTGAGTACGGGCCTTTTCCAGCACCACCGGGTCAGCATCGTTGATGCCCTTGAATGCTTGGTCGTAGACGGAGCCGGAAACGCCGCTCGCCACGGCGTTAGCACGGAAGCTGGCGACCCATTGGCGGAAGTCGGCATCGGCAAAAGCCGGCCCGCTGGGCATGAGCAAAGCAAGCGAGAGGCTGGCGGCCGTCAGGACGCTGGTGAAGCGCCTTGCGACGTTGCGAGCGGACATCTTTTCCTCCTTCTTCATCTCAGGAAGACTATTCATCGCCGAACCCGGTTAGGATTTGGTTTACCATAGGTGCCGTCCGGGATGAAAAAGATGCGTCAATGCTTTACCAGCCGAGATTTCTGTCCCGCCGTTCAGTAATCCTCGATTTCGGCATGAAAATGTCTCGAATCGGGATTGCCGAACCGGCATGCAAATGGATAATTGGCACATGAAGAGAGTTCGCAAGGCAGTATTCCCGGTTGCCGGTCTCGGCACGCGGTTTCTCCCAGCTACCAAGGCCATTCCCAAGGAAATGCTGACGGTCGTCGACAGGCCGGTCATCCAGTATGTGGTTGATGAGGCGCGCGAGGCCGGCATTGAGCATTTCATCTTCGTGACCGGCCGCAACAAGGCGGTCATCGAGGATCACTTCGATGTCCAGTTCGAACTCTACGACACACTTGCACAGCGCGGCAAGAACGACCAGCTCGCTCGCCTGCAGCGGCTGCAGCCGGCGCCGGGGCAGACCAGCTTCACCCGCCAGCAGGTGCCGCTCGGCCTTGGCCACGCCGTCTGGTGCGCGCGCGAGCTTGTCGGCGACGAGCCCTTTGCGCTGCTGTTGCCCGACATGATCATGCAGTCGGAAAAAAGCTGCATGAAGGATATGGTCGAGCTCTACGCCGAGACCGGCAACAACATCGTAGCGGTGCAGGAATGCGATCCCGCCGAGGCGCACAAATACGGCATTGTCGGACGCGGCGAGGATGCCCATCACGGTTTCCGCATCGCCGGTATGGTGGAAAAGCCGAAGACCGGCACGGCGCCGTCGAACCTCTACATCAACGGGCGCTACATCCTGCAGCCGGAGATATTTGGGATACTCGAAGGCCAGGAAAAAGGCGCCGGCAACGAGATCCAGCTCACAGATGCAATGCTGAAGCTGCAGAAACAACAGCCCTTCTACGGCTATCATTACCGCGGGCGCACGTTCGACTGCGGCTCGCCCGAAGGCTTCGTCGAGGCCAACGTTGCCTTCGCGCTGTGGCGCAGCGACATGAATGCAAGTATGGCCGGGGTCATTCGCACGCTTCTCGACGAGCTCACGCCGTCAGAGCACCGCGGCGCGGCCTTTTAGCTTAAACACCGGATTTTGCTGACTACCGCTGCAGCTTCAAGCCGACGAAAATGCTGTTGGCCGTGTAGTCGCGTCCAACAAGGTTGCTGGTCAGTTTTTCAGTCCTGGCGCGGGTGGTGAGCCCGGCATAGCGGTTCAGCCACCATGTCAGCCCAGCCTCGGCGCTCAGCGTCAAATCATGGCTGTCGGAACCGGTATAGTCGCGCCATTCAACGCCGAGAGCGGCATTTCCGGTCAGGTTGGCGCGGATTTGCCGCTCACCGGTGAGGCTGCCGGAATAGAGCATATCGCCGCTTTCGCCCGCGTTCGTCGTGTTCTCGGCGGTCGTCTGTGCGGTGAGGCCGATCGTGGTGCCGCGTTCCGGCGACCATTTGAGATCGGCATTGACCGTCGCGCCCGAAATCGCCGGCAGGGCGTCGTCGTCGATAGCTTCGCGCAGCCAGCCGGCCGAGAACTCGCCGGCAAGCTTCTCACCGAGGTCGAGCTCGACGCCGGCCCGTGCGCCAAGCCGCGTCGAGGAGCGCTGGAAGCCGTTTGGATCGACGCGCAAATCATAAACGCGCCGGCCGATCTCGATTTCGGTGAACGGAGTGATGGCAGGCGAGATTTCATAGCCGGTGCGCAAGGTGGCCGTATAGAGCGTCGAGTCGCGGCCCTTCTGGGACAGCGATCCACCCGACGAAAGCTTGGCGTCGCCAAAGATGTCATGCTCGACCGCGCCGGTCAGCGCGAAGCGCATCTTGCCGGCGTCCTTCTCGACGGCGAGGCTGCCGTTCACGGTCTGACGCACGGGCTGCCCAACGGCGCCGACGATGGCGCCCGGCGACGAGGCCGATTCGGGCACGGCCTCATAGCCCAGCTTGGCGATAGCGCGCAGCTCATTGTCGAGATCGATGTTGAGTGTGCCGTCGACGCGGCCTTGCGCCTCGTGAACGTCATAGCCGGACAAGGTTTCGCGGAAGATGCCATAGCCCTCAATCGTCGCCGAATTCTCCCGCCAGTCGGAGACGGCGTTGAAGCGCAGCGTCGTTTCCGACAGCAATGCCGGCTTGCCGAGGCTGCTCGAATCGGCATTCGACGAAGACGTCAGGCCCTGCTCGAGCGTCGGCCGGATCACGAAGGAGCCGAGCTGGATGCCGGTGGCGGCGAATGGGTCGTCCTCGCTCTTCTTGTCCTGACCTTCGATGGCTTCGGTGCGCTCGGCGCCGGGGTCAAGCTTGAGCCTCTCGGCGGAATCGACAGTAACGGCCCGGCGGTTGGCCGTATCCTGCTCGTCCGCGGCGTCGGTGTCTGTGTCCCCGGCCGCCGCGGCCGCTGCAGTCGCGGTTCTCTTGCTCTTCTTGTTGTCCGCGGCCTCGTCTTCGGCCTTGGCCTTGTCCGCATCGGCGGCGCGTTGCGTTGCGCTCGGCCGCCGTCGTGGCGGGGGAGCAGGGTTGTCGGCAAACGGATCGTCGGTGGCTGCCGGCGGATCGAAAATGCCGCCGGTTGCGGCGGCTTCGCCCGTGCCGTCGTCAGGCAACGCGCCGGGGCTGGCCGGACGATAGGTAGGTAGCGGCGTATTGTCATTGGCGGTTGCGGCAGCCTGGGTTCCAGCCATGCTCAACTGCCCGGTCTTGCGCTGCTGGTCGTCCAGGATTGTCGATTCCGAAACCTCGCCGCGCAGCTCGGTTTCTTGGGCGCAAAGCAGTGCCGGACGCGACAACGCAAAGACACTGGTTGCCAGCAGCAAGGCGCAGACCGCCTTGCCTTTTCGTCCCATTTTGTTTTCAGGCTGAAACCCGGACATCGCCACCACTGCTTGCGCGGCACACGCGCGCCATACTTACGAAACCGTAAATGGGGATGGTTAACGGAGCGTTGAGGGATAGCCCGTCAGGGCGTTCAGGGCGGCAATTCCGTTGGACAGGCGCGCGCCGAAGCGCTAATCGCATCGTCCATGGACGTGAAATCCCCAGACAGGAAACGGCTCGACCGGCAGGCCGCGATTGCCTCGGCGCTGAGAACGGTGGCGACAGAGCAGGCCGGCGTCGCGGCACTGGCAGGCGCGCTCGAAAACGGGCTGGCTGAGCCGTTCGCACGGGCCGTCGACATGGTGTCCCAGATCGATGGCCGCGTCATCGTCACCGGGGTCGGCAAAAGCGGCCATATCGGCTCGAAGATTGCCGCGACGCTCGCCTCGACCGGCACGCCGGCCTTCTTCGTCCACCCTGCCGAAGCCAATCACGGCGACCTCGGCATGATCGCCAGGAACGACGCCATCATTGCCCTGTCGTGGTCGGGGGAAAGCCTCGAGCTCAAGGGCATCATCGCCTATTCGAGGCGCTTCTCGATCCCGCTGATTGCGGTCACCGCCGGTGAAAAATCGGCTCTGGCGCGCGCGGCGGACGTGGTGCTTCTGCTGCCGCGAGCACCGGAAGCCTGTCCGCACGGGCTTGCGCCGACGACCTCGACGCTGCTGCAAATGGTGATGGGCGATGCGCTGGCCGTCGCGCTGCTCGAGGCGCGGGGCTTCACCCCGGACCATTTCCGCACTTTCCATCCGGGCGGCCAGCTCGGAGCCAACCTGACGCAAATCCGCGAGATCATGCATGTCGGCGACAGGCTGCCGCTGGTGGCGTCCGGCACCGGCATGCGCGAGGCGATCCTCGAATTGTCGCGCAAGGGATTTGGCTGCGTGGCGGTCACTGCCGCGGACGGCAAGCTGATCGGCATCATCACCGACGGTGACATCAGGCGCCATATCGGCAGCGATCTCCTGGCCATGAGCGTCGATCAGGTGATGACCAGAGAACCAAAAATGGCCGCGCCCGACACGCTGGTTGCCACGGCGCTGCAGACGATCAACGATTCGGCCATCACCAGCCTGATGGTGGTCGAGGGCAGACGGCCGATCGGGCTCGTCCATCTCCACGACCTGCTGCGCATCGGTGCCGCCTAGCGGGTTTTAGACCGCCTCGACCGTCAGTTCCAGGTCCGTATCGGCAGCACCGGTTACGCGCACCTGCGTGCCGGCCGGCAGGTCAGGGCCGGAGACGCGCCACAACGTGTCGCCCAGCTTGATGCGGCCGCGTCCGTCCTTGATCGGCTCGGCAAGCGTCGCCATCCGGCCGACCATCTGCGCGCCGCGGCGGTTGAGCAGCGGCTGGTCGGTTGGATCATGGCGCCCGCCCACCAGCCGCTTGCCGACATAGGCAGAGACCAACGACAATGCGAGGAAAGCGAGGACCTGGACCTGCCAGACCCAGAAATCGGCGTTCCAGACGAGCAGCGAGACAACACCGATCAAAAGCGCGGCAATGCCGATCCACAGCATGAAAATGCCCGGCGCGATGACCTCCATCACCAGGAGGACGAAGCCGAGAACCATCCAGTTCCACGGGCCGAGTTCGGAAACGATGCGGTCGAGCATGGCGGCGGCCTCAGGTCTCGCTCGGGCGAACCACCGGCGGGCGCGCCGCCTGACGTGCAGCACCGGCGGTGCCTTCGCTCCTGAAAACTTCCTTGGCGATTTCCCCTATGCCGCCGAGCGTGCCGATCAGCGAGGAGGCTTCGAACGGCATCAGCACGACCTTCGAATTCCCGGCCGAGCCGATCTTGGCCAGCGCCTCGGTGTATTTCTGTGCAACGAAGTAGTTGAGCGCCTGCACGTCGCCCTTGGCGATCGCCTCCGACACCACTTGCGTGGCGCGCGCTTCGGCCTCGGCCGAGCGCTCGCGCGCCTCGGCGTCGCGGAAAGCGGCTTCCTTGCGGCCCTCGGCCTCCAGGATCTGCGATTGCTTGAGGCCTTCGGCGGCGAGGATCTGGGCGCGCTTGTTGCGTTCCGCCGTCATCTGGCGGCCCATCGATTCGATGAGATTGGCGGGCGGATTAATGTCCTTGATCTCGACGCGGGTGATCTTGATGCCCCAGGGATGGGCCGCCTCGTCGACGACGCGCAGCAGGCGCTCGTTAATGGCGTCGCGGTTCGACAATAGCTCGTCGAGGTCCATCGAACCCATCACGGTGCGGATGTTGGTCATCGTCAGGTTGAGGATGGCATTCTGCAGGCCGGCGACCTGATAGGCTGCCTGCGCCGCATTGAGAATCTGGAAGAAGGCAATGCCGTCGACACCCACTATGGCGTTGTCGCGGGTGATGATTTCCTGGCTCGGGACATCGAGGACCTGCTCCATCATGTTCATCTTGGCGCCGATACGGTCGACGAAGGGCACGATGAGGTTGAGGCCCGGGCTCAATGTCTTGGTGTAACGACCAAAGCGTTCGACGGTATAATTGTAGCCTTGCGGAATTGTCCGGATGCCTTTGAACAGCACCAGCATGACAAGGGCGACAAGAACAAGCAGCGCGATATCGAAACCACCGAAACCCATTTGGCTCTCCCTCAAAGGCCGGCCGCATAGGACATTCCCACGCGGCCGACTTCAACAAACACTTAAGTGTGTTTCAGCAATGTTACAATCAGGTGATCATGCATTGGCGGTGCATAGACGGCTGCGGCGATCCGTTCAGGCCCAGCCGGACAGTTCGCGCCGCACCATTGCCTCGATCACCGCCATGCCCTCGGGACTGTCGTTGAGGCAGGGGATGTGCGCGAACTTCTCGCCGCCGGCATGATGGAAAATCTCTGCCGCCTCCCTGCCGATCTCGTCCAGCGTCTCGATGCAGTCGACGGAAAAGCCCGGATTGACGATGGCTAGCGATTTCACGCCTTCGCGTCCCAGTCGTTCGACCGTCTTGTCGGTGTAGGGCTGCAGCCATTCCTGCGCGCCGAAGCGCGACTGGAAGGTGGTGATCAGCTTCTTCTCGTCCCAGCCGAGCTTTTCGCGCAACAGCCGCGTCGTCTCGAGGCAATGGGCTTGGTAGGGATCTCCTTTGTCGGAATAGGGTCTCGGAATGCCGTGATAGGAGGCGATGACAATTTCCGGTTCGAAGTCGAGGCTCGCCAGATGCTGTTCGATCGAACGGGCGAGCGCTTCGATATAGGCCGGCTCGTCGTAATAGGGCGGTACGCTGCGGATGGCCGGGGCGCGGCGCATCTTCATCAGCACGCGAAACAGCTGGTCGTTGGCGGTTGCAGTCGTCGTCGCCGAATATTGCGGATAGAGCGGGAAAGAAAGAATGCGGTCGCAGCCCTGTTCGACCAGTCTCTTGGCCACGCTTTCGGTCGACGGGTTGCCGTAGCGCATCGCCCAGTCGACGACGACGTTGGGTAGATCGCCGAGCGCAAGCCCGAGCTTCTCGGCCTGGGCGCGGGTATAGGTGCGCAGCGGCGACTCGTTGCGCTCCCGATTCCAGATCCTGGCATAGTTGGCGCCAGACTTCTTCGGCCGGGTGGTGAGGACCAGGCCATAGAGGATCGGATACCAGACCGCCTTGTTGAGCTCGATGACGCGCGGGTCCGACAGGAATTCCCGGAGATAGCGCCACATCGGCTTGAAGTCGGTGCCGTCGGGGGTGCCGAGATTGATCAGCATGACACCGACCTTACCTGTCTTGACCGGAGAGTGTCCTGCCGACAGCGAGGCGGCGGTCTTCTCAGCATTGATCTCGACGGGGCCGGCAAGCGTCATGGGGTTCTCCAACACCGCAAAACCAGCGGTGCCGCGGCGAAAGTAGCGATGCCGCGCCGGTTTTCAAATGCAGCGTCTAGCCGCACCTTATCCCGGAAATGCAGCACCCGCCCGGTTTGCCGGGCGGGTGCATTGAATTCCTGCGGCATGAACTACTTCGAGGCCGCGGGGATGGTCAAGGTTGCACCGACCGGAAGCCGGCGTGGCTCGTATCCCTTGTTGGCGTCGGAGATCACCTTCCATTTGGTGCCGTCGCCATAGGCCTTCACCGCAAGATCCCAGTAGGTATCGCCGGCGACGATCACATGGCTGCTTTCGGCCGGTGCTGCCTCAGCCGGCTTGGCGGGTTCGGCTGGTTTTGCCGGCTCACTTGGGACCGGCTTGGCCGGTTCCCCAGCCGGAGCGGGGGTAGCCGGAGCAGGGGTTGCCGGAGCCGGTGTGGCCGGAGCAGCAGGTGCCGCTGGCTGGACCGGCTCGGCGGGTGCGGGTGTTGCCGGCGCGGTTTCAGCCGGGACGGCCGGCGGCGTTTTGGAAATGTCGCCCGAACCGGCCGGCAGTTCGGGCATTGCCGGCTCAGCAGGTTTTGCCGGCGCTGCCTCGACAGGTTGGGCCGGTTTGGCGGGTTCTGCGGCCGGGGCTGCCGCTGCTGCGACTTCGGTGATGCGGCCGTCGAGCTTCGGCGTATAGGGCCGGTGCGCGCCGAGATAATCGGCGACGACCTGTTCCAGCCCCGGGCCGTAATCATAGGCGTTCTTGGCCTTCTCGGCGAACACCTTGTAGCCGTCGCCGCCTTGGCGGACATAGTTGTTGGTGGCGACCAGGTAATCCTTGTCCGGCTTGATCGGCGTCCAGGCGCCGCCTTCCATGACTTCGACCGATTTGACGCGTCCATTAGGTGGCGCCGATTTGTCGAACGCATATTTCAAGCCGGCAACCTGTGGGAAGCGTCCGGCGCCGTCCTCGACCTGGCTGAGGCCGCTTTCGAGGCCGGCAACCAGATCCTTGCCGGAGATCTGGAAGGTCGCCAGCGTGTTCTGAAACGGCAGCACGGTGAGAACCTCGCCCATGGTGACGGTGCCCTGGTCGATCGAGGCGCGCAAGCCGCCGCCATTCGAGATGACGATCTCGACACCCTGGCCCTTGACCCGGTCGAGGACGGCGTCGGAGACCAGATTGCCCATCTCGCATTCGCGGGCGCGGCAATTCTCGCGGCTGCCGTCGATCGCCTTGGTGGTCTCGGCGACTTCCTTGTTCTTCAAGGCCTCGATCGGCGCGCCGAGTTCCTTGATGCGGGCAAGCACGGCGGGGTCGGGCGTGATCGATTTGTCGAGATGGATGGGATCGCCGCTGGCCTCCTTGACGACGCCATTGTCGTCGAACACGACCTTAAACTCGCCGAGATATTTCGAATAGGACGCCGCCTGCACGACCGGAACTTTGTAGCCGTCCGGATTGTCGACCATCGTCGGATAAGGGCCTTCCGCCTTGGGGTCGGTGTTGGACAGCAGCGAATGGCTGTGGCCGCCGACCACCACGTCGACGCCCGGGATCTTGGCGATCACGTCGCGCTCGCGCTTGTAGCCGATATGGGTGACCGCGATGATCTTGTTGACGCCCTGCGCCTTCAGTTTCTCGACCTCGGCGGTGATCGACTTGACGTCGTCCTGAATGGCGATGTTCGGGCCCGGGGAGGCAAGCTCCGGCGTGTCGTTGGTGACTGCGCCGACGATGCCGATCTTCTGGCCGCCGACCTCGACCACGATCGACGGCTTGACGCGGTCGCCCAGCTTGGATTGTGCATTGGCCTTCACATTGGCGCCGAGCACCGGAAACTGAATCATGTCGAGGAACGGCGCCAGCGCCGACTCGCCATCGTCGAACTCATGGTTGCCGAGCGCCTCGGCATCGAATTTCATCTGGTTGAGGAATTCGCCTTCCGTCTTGCCCTTGTAGGTCGTGTAGAAGAGCGAGCCCTGGAAATTGTCGCCGGCGCTGAGCAGCAGCACGTTCTGGCCTTCCAGCTTCTTACGCTCCTGGGTGATCGCGGTGATCAGGCGGGCGGCGCCGCCGACGCATTCGCCCTTGGTCTCCTCCTCGGCCGAGCAGGTCGATTCGTATTTGTTGTTGCTTTCGATGCGGCTGTGCCAGTCGTTGATATGCAGGATGTTCAGCGTGTAGTCGGCAAAGGATACCCCTGCCGACAGGCCAAGCGCCGATGCCGACAGCGCGGCGATGGCAGCGATCTTCTTCATTCTCGTCTCCCGGGTGACCTGAGTACAGCGCCGCGCGTCATTTGGGACGCGCAAAGGACGCTGTACCAATTTTTGATTTTGCGCATGATCCTTTCCGAAAATCGACTCCGATTTTCGGGGTCATGCGCACACGCGTTTAACGCTCTTGTTTGACTGGGATGTAACAGCCCTCTCGGGCCATGTTCACATCGCGTTTCAATCGATGCAAGCGGAAATCGGCATCAGCTTTGCCGGCGCAAAAAGACGGCGGCTTGAAGCCGCCGGCCTTTTGCAAAGTCAATTCGGAATCGAATTTCAGGTGCGCCTGGTCAGCACAAAATTCTGCCCGCTCGCGCTGGTGCAATTGAGCTGGCTGGTGGAGACCATCAGGCAGTTGAAGCTGATCGGCGTCTGGCGGATCAGCGAAGTGCCATGGATCTCGACCGAGGTGCCGCCGGTCATGGTGTAGCTGCCATCGGCAAGCTTCTGGCCGGTGTCGGTGGCGACGGTCGCGAAACTGCCGGCTTTGAAGGTGGACAAACCCGTGCCCTGCGCGTCGATCCAGGAGCCTTCGACCCCATTGGCCGTGATCACCGGCGGCTCGCTCGGGCCGGTGGTGGTGCAGGCCGCCAACGCGACCGTAGCGGCCGCGGCAATGCCAGCCGAAAGCAGTCTTTGCGCAATCGTCATCATCAAAATCCTCTCCTCTCACATCGGCCCGAAAATCGATCCGATTTTCGGAAAGCACGATGCGCACATTCGAAGTGCTAGAGCGTACTTTGTGCGTCCAAATGGACGCACGTCGCTCTAGGCCGCCCCTCTTCAATCGCTCGATTTCCGGGCGATTGCAAGCTGGCGGAGCGTCGAGGCAAAGCTGCTATCGAACGAGGATGTTGCGGAATTGCCACGGGTCTTTGGTGTCGAGGTCCTCGGGAAACAGACCAGGCCGATTGTCGAGCGGTGTCCAGTCGGTATAATAGCTCCTGATCGGCCCGAGATAGGGGCCCTGCACGTCGAGGCAGCGCTTGTAATCCATCTCGTCGGCCTCGACGATGCCGGCCTCGGGATTTTCCAGCGCCCAGACCATGCCGGCCAGCACCGCCGACGTGACCTGCATGCCGGTGGCGTTCTGGTAGGGCGCCAGCTTGCGCGCCTCGGCCAACGACAGTTGCGAGCCATACCAGTAGGCGTTCTTGGCGTGGCCGTAGAGCAGCACGCCCAGTTCGTCGATGCCATCGACCAGTTCGTTTTCGTCGAGCACGTGATGCACGGGTTGAGCCTTGCCGGCGACACCGAACATCTCGTGCAGCGACAGCACGGCGTCGTTGCAGGGATGATAGGCGTAATGGCAGGTCGGCCGGTATTGCACCTTGCCCTTCTTGCCGCGCAGCGTGAAAAAATCGGCAATCGAGATCGCTTCGTTGTGTGTCACCAGGAAACCGTATTGCGGGCCGGGCGTCGGACACCATGTGCGCACGCGTGTATTGGCGCCGGGCTGCTCCAGATAGATCGCCGCCTTCGAACCGTTCTTGTGGCTTTTGGCGTTCTTCGGCATCCACGCCTCATGCGTGCCCCAGCCGAGCTCGGCCGGCTGCAGCCCTTCCGAAATGAAGCCTTCGACCGACCAGGTGTTCCAGAACACGTTCATCGGCTTGGGCTTCTTGGTGCGCTGGGTGTCGCGCTCGGCGATATGGATGCCCTTGACGCCGGCCTTCTTCATCAGCCTGGCCCAGCCTTCGCGATCGTGCTGGGCGGGTTCCGAGAAGTCGAGGCCAAGATCTGTGGCGAGGTTGACCAGCGCCTGCTTGACGAACCACGAGACCATGCCCGGATTGGCGCCGCAGCACGAGATCGCCGTGGTGCCGCCCGGGTTCTTCGCGATTTCGGCGCGGACGGTCTCGCGCAGCGCATAATTGGTGCGTGAGGCGTTGTCGGCCTTGTCGTCGAAATAAAAGCCGAGCCAAGGCTCGACCACGGTATCGACATAGAGGACGCCAAGCTTGCGGCAGAGCTTCATCAGCTCGAGCGAGGAGGTGTCGACCGACAGGTTGACGCAAAAGCCCTGGCCGCCGCCATTGGTCAAAAGCGGCGTCAGTAGCTTCTTGTAGTTCTTTTTGGTCACTGCATCCTGCATGAAGGTGATGCCGCGCTCGTCGAGCAATTTGCGGTCGGTATCGCGCGGGTCGATGACCGTCATGCGCGACTTGTCGAATTTGAAATGGCGTTCGATCAGCGGCAGCGTTCCCCGTCCGATCGAGCCGAAGCCGATCATCACGACAGGGCCGGTAATCTCACCGTAAACGGGCCAGTTTTCATTCGCCATTTGTCGATTACTCCCTCAAAAAACGCTTTGGAACAGCGGCTTGGCCGCGGCGCGACAAACCATAGATCATTGTCACAATAAAGCGAAAAGCGGGACGGCCGGCATTGCGCCGCGCCATGCGGCTACGGCTCGACCAGTCTTGCGAATTCCGGCTTGAAGAGGTCACGTACCTCTGAGACCGGCAGTTCCAGCACATCGTCGCCGCAGGCCTGGATGGCATGCGGCAACCCCTGCAGTCCGAACACCAGGACCTGCTTGTCGCCCTCACGCCAGAGGCTGGCCGCCAAATTTTCGCCGATGAGATCGTCCATGCCGCATTCGGCTTCGTGATCAATATCGCTCTGATTGGTCGGTTTCTTGCGCCGTTGCTTGACGAAGGACACGAGGGAAGGACCGGGCTTGCCATCTACCGTATCCGAGAATATGTCCTGAAGGCCAAGCAGAACCCCGCGGCGCACATCCATGATGTAGGCGTCCGAATAATTGGTCGGATGTGCCCCGCCGCAAAAGAGACTGCCGGACTCCTGCCAGCTCATCAGCCGCGGTGTCAGCGAGGTCACTTGGGATTGGCTGTCTTCATAGCCGCCGAGCGTGTCGTCATCCCCGCCGTCGATCGGGCCGACTTCGTTAAAACCGGCATATTGCCTCGCCGCGCAGCTCAGCGCGCCGAGATTTGCGCGCCGGCGTCTGTCTTCCAGCAAAGCATTCGCGGCCGTGACCGGAACATTGCCGGACAGTTGGACGATCCATGGCGTGGCAAATTTGGTGCGCGGGTCGACGACGTAGTGGTAGGTCGCATCCGGCCAACCGGCCGTCTCGCCGGTATCGAGCGGAGTATCCAGCCGCAGGTAGTCATAGGGGGACGTTTCCATGGTGATCGGCGTGTCATCGGCGAAGAACGTCATATCGCTGAAGTCATGGAGGTCGAACGGGCTGCCGGGCTCGCTGTCGGTCGCCTCCCGACTTGCGACCCGCTTCAATCTGAGCGACAGCGCCTGCTTTCCGTTCCAGCTGCCTTCGAGGGTTTTGCCCCTATCGGAAGAGGCCAGGCGCCAGACGGCGGCAATCGGCGCGACCTTTCCGTCGCCGCAATTGTCGGCGCCGCATTCCTCCTCCTCGGCCAGTTCGAACTTGCTGCCCTTTTGCGACCTGGCCTGCAGCGGGATGTCGACGCCCTTCGAGCGGTAGAAATAGCGGCCGGCCAGCGGGCCGTCGGGCGCCGCGGGATCGCCGGTGAACTCGACGACGATATCGCTCTTTCCGAGCTTGCCGGAATAAGTCACCGGCTCGGCCTCGGCTGCCGTCGATAGTCCGAGGATGGCAGCCACGAGAGCGACCTGTCTGCTAAGATACTGAATCATCGTTCCCCCGAGCCATGATTTTCAGTCGTTCCGTCAGCCGGTCACGGTCGGCTGTCAGGCCCTTATAGTCGAGCTGTGCCTCGTCCAACGCCAGAAGCTGTTCGGCCAAGGACGCTGCGAGCGCCGCGCGGTCGCGGTGGCGCCCCAGCACGGCGAGCGGGTCGAGATGGATGCGGATGGTGAAGAGTATGTCGCCCGAGACGGGGAGCTTTCTCAGCGTCTGCCGCTCGACGCGGATAAAGGCATGGGCGTCGATGTCGCCGTCCGGGAATCTCGACGGACGATTGCTGGCGCGGTCGATGCGTTCGAGGTTGGAGAGCGGATGGTAGAGTGCGTCGCCCGCCTGGATCGACCAGTTGTAGCGCTCGACGGCTTGGCCCTGGAGGCCGTCGAACATGCGGTTGATGAGATCGGCCGGGCGTGTGCCTGGACCGAAACCCGGTGCCGGCGCGTGGATCTGCTGCAGCGGCTTGCCGAATTTTTCGATCAGCGACCATGACGACGGGAAGCAGAGCGAGCCGGCGGTCAGACGCCAGCCGCTCTCGTCGCGGCGCATCAGGATCAAATCCTCCTGGACAAGCAGCGAGGCCGCGACAAGCGGCGCATCGCTGAAAGGACCTGCGGTGCCTGCACGCTCGAAATTGTCGGTGCCGCCGATCACCTCGATCCCCTCGTCGGTGCGCCTGTAGGCCCCGGGAAAGTTCGCCGCCAGATGCGCACCGAGCAGATCGAGCACTTCGCGCTGAGCGTCGCGTGTTCCTTGCTCCTCGACAAAAACCTTGTCGGGAATTTCCGCATAAAGCCGGCGTTTCTCGGCCAAGTAGGGCAGCAGATATTCGTCGGCTTCGATCCACGCGGCCGGGTCCAGCGGCTTCAGCCCGATGGTGAAGAGTTTCGACGAGCCGTCATAGGGTGTGTGGGTCGGGGGGCGGAAACTCATGCTTCTTTGTAGGCTTCCAGCGCGGCAGCGGCCATTCTCGCCGTGAATTCGGTGATTTCGTAGTCGGCGGCACCTGCCTTGGCGAAGGGATCGTCCGCCAGTCTGGCATCGAGCACCTCGCGTGAACCGCGCGCGATGATGATGCCGCCGGTCCTTGGCCGCTTCGGCCCGGAGGCGACAAGGATGCCTTCCGCGTAGCAGGCCTTCAGCCATTCGACATGCGCTTGCTGCAGGCGGTCGATCTCGGTCAGCGGCACTTTGTAGTTCAGCGAAACGACGAACATTCAATTCTCCCGCTTTGCATCATGCCAGTCTTGCCGGGATCAATCCGCGCAGCGAGTTGCCGACGAACAACGCCTTGGCCGATTTCAGATCGTTCCATGTGTAGACCGCTTCACGGGCGCGGCCTTGATCCAGCAGTTCGCCGCGCAGGACGCCAGGCAGCAGACCGCAATCGAGCCGCGGCGTCGCCAGCACGCCGTCGCCGAAATCGGCAAAGACATTGGTGATCGTGCCCTCGCAGATTTCGCCGCGCTCATTGGCCAACAGCACCTCGTCGGCCCGGCTGACGAGATATTCGGCGCGGGCGCGCGTATAGGTTTGTCGGCGGCTGGTCTTGTGGCGCAGCAGCATGTCGCTCGAAGCGAGCCGCACCCGCGCCAGCTGCAGGGTCCAGACCTTGTCGGCGGCGAGCGGCTCGTAGGGCTGCACCGAAACCGCTACTTCGCCACTGCGCGACAGGGCCAAGCGGGTGCGCAACACGATCTGCTGGCGGCCGACCGCATTCATCAGTGCTTCGCCGACCCTTTGCGGGTCGCAGGCGAAGCCGAGCTCGCTTGCTGAGCCGTAAAGCCGCGCGAGATGGCGATCGAAACGGAGGAAACCCGAGCCGGGTTCCCAGCGCATGGTTTCGATCAGTTCGAAATCGGCGGTGTTCCCGTCGCGAAACGGGCTTTCAGCAGACACTCCTGGTACTCCTCCTCGGCCGTCGAATCGAAGACGACACCACCGCCGACATTGTAGACGGCCTCGCCATCGGCAAAGAGCGAGATGGTGCGGATCGCCACGGAAAAGCGCATCCGGCCGCCGGGCGCGATCCAGCCTATGGCGCCGCAATAGACGTCGCGCGGCCCACCTTCCAGATCACGCAGGATCTCCATGGCGCGGATTTTCGGTGCGCCGGTAATCGAGCCGCAGGGAAACAGCGCAGCGAAGATCTGGCGGATGGAGAGGCCGGGCAAAAGCGTCGCCCGTACACGGCTCACCATCTGGTGGACGGTCGGGTAGCTCTCGATGCGGAAAAGCTCCGGAACGTCGAGCGTGCCAACCTCGCTGATCAGCGAAATGTCATTACGCAGGAGATCGACGATCATCCGGTTCTCGGCCTGGTTCTTCTCGTCGTTGCGCAAGAACGTTTTCAGGCGATCGTCCTCTGCCTTGGTGGCGCCGCGCGGCGCGGTGCCTTTCATCGGATGCGTCTCGATCATGCCTTCGGCGTCGACCTCGAAAAACAGTTCCGGCGAACGCGACAAGACGATCGGCTCGCCGAGTGCGACCAGCGCGCCATACTTCACCGGCTGGCGTTCGGTCAGCGCATCGAAGGCGGCCAGCGGATCGCCGGACCAGTGCGCGTGGACCGGAAAGGTGAGATTGCCCTGGTAGCAGTCGCCCTTGCGAATATGATCGTGCAGCCTGGCAAAGCGTTTGGCGTAGTCGTCCGAGGACCAGACCGCCTTGGCGTCAAAGATTGGGGCATCGAAGATCGGGCCGTTGGTCGCCGGCAGATCACCTGGCGCGACCGTCTCTTCGACCGGCGCGTCGAACACGCCCAGGCAGAAAAGCGGAGCGCGGCGGCCGGCCGGCAGCAGCGGAACGAGCTTCGGCTCAAGCAGGTAGCCGGCCTCGTAGGAGAAATAGCCGGCCAGCCATTTGCCGCCGTCATGTGCGGCCTGCGCGGCTTCCAGCGCCGGCAAAAAGTCCCGCTCGCTATGCGCCGCGATGATCTCGGCCGGCCGGTCGAAAACGAGCTGACGCGCGCTCTCGTCGTTCCGGAATATTGCAGAAGGCAGGGACATGGGGCAGGGACATTAGGCTCGGATGCTGCGGTCGCCAGCGATCGATCTATATGGGGGCTCGACCGTGCGCAATCGAGGGAACGGCGTCTCAAGACGCAAAGGCGCGGCTGCAAAAACAAAAGCGACGCCCGAGGGGCGCCGCCTTGTTCCAAATGCCGTCCCGGGATGGATCAGGTGTTGCTGGCTTCCCCCGCGGTCGGGAAGCGGCGCACAAATTCCTTTTCGTCGCCGGCGGCAAGCAGTTTCGCCTGCTCGATCCAGCGTTCACGTTCGATGCGGCCGTCGAAATTCAACGTCGCCTCGATCCGCCTGACGTCGTCGGGCGTCCAGGCGGCGATCTGGGCGTAGGTCGTGACCCCAAGCCCTTTGAGCAGCCGCTCGTTGGTCGGGCCGATGCCGATCAGGCGACGCAGATCGTTGGCGTTGCCGGCTGCTGCGGCTGTTACCTTGCCGGTCGCGGCTTTCTTTGCCGCTGGCGCAGCTTTGTTTGCCGCTGGCGCAGTCTTTTTTGCCGCTGGCGCGATCTTGGGTGCGGCGCTCGCTTTCGATGCAGGCGGTTTCGGCGTTGCCGGTTTCGCGGCACTTGCGCGTGGCATGGTCGCGGCCGCCGCGGATTTCTTCGGCGCCGGTTTGGCCGGCGCGGATGTCGACATCAGGGTTGACGGCGCCTGGATCGCTGCTTTGGTCGCGCCGGCCTTGGCGGTGGTCTGCGTCTTGGCGGGTTGCATCTTGGCGCTTGGCGCTTGGGCGGCTGGCGCCTCGCCCAGCCGGCGCTCGAGGTCGGCGCGGGCGCGGCCGCATGCATCCAACTCACCGGTCAGACGGTCGCTATCGGCCCGCAATCTGTCGCGTTCGCTGCGCGTGCGGTCGAGATCGCCGCGCAAACTGTCGAGCTCGCCACGCAGGCGTCCCCAAATGAACCAGCCAACCAACACACCTACCAGGAACGCCAGGAGCATGTAGAAAAAAGTGCTCATTGTCTTTCTCTCTCCAGTCCGATCCGTCCGCCCTGGCCTGGAGCCATGACCTCAGCGAAGGACCATTCGATGGTGGTTCCGCAATTTGCAGAACAGCCGGCTTCGATCGAGCTGTCGGCGACCGGTTTGCCCCTAGCCAACAGCCGTTGTCGCATCCGCCGACACGCCATGACCGGTCGGGATTTTCCGACCTGACCCATTCGTGCCCGGCTGAGCTTGAGGGCGGACGCTATCATACAGCTTACGGGAATCTAACGGAAAACTTCCATGGAAAGTTATTTAAGAACAAATATCCAAGACAAGAATAGAACCATCGCCAATATGCATTGCAGCTAAACTGTTCTGGAAAACCCGGTCACCCGGTGTTGCGCATCAATTGTCCAGTGCTTCCAGCTCGTCGATCAGTCCGCTGATCACGCCAAGCCCGATCTGCCAGAAGGCAGGGTCGGCCGCGTCAAGGCCGAACGGCGCCAGAAGCTCGGAATGATGCTTGGTGCCGCCGGCGCGCAGCATGGCAAAATATTTCTCCTGAAAGCCGCGCTCCGCGTTCTGGTAGACCGCGTAGAGTGAGTTCACCAGACAATCGCCGAATGCATAGGCATAGACATAAAAAGGCGAGTGGATGAAGTGCGGGATATAGGTCCAGAAAACCTCATACCCCTCGCGCAGCTTGATCGCCGGCCCGAGGCTTTCCGCCTGCACTTCCAGCCAGAACTGGCCGAGCCTGTCGGAGGTCAATTCGCCGCTCTTGCGCTCGGCATGCACCTTGCGCTCGAACTCATAGAAGGCGATCTGGCGCACGACCGTGTTGATCATGTCCTCGACCTTCTGCGCGAGCATGGCCTTGCGCTCGCGTTTGTCGGTGGTCTGCTCGAGCAGCGAGCGGAAGGTCAGCATCTCGCCGAAGACCGATGCGGTTTCGGCCAATGTCAGCGGCGTCGACGCCATCAAGGCACCCTGGCCGCCGGCCAGCACCTGATGCACGCCATGGCCGAGCTCGTGCGCCAGCGTCATCACGTCGCGCGGCTTGCCCATATAGTTCAACAGCACATAGGGATGCGCCGAAGGCACGGTCGGATGCGCGAAGGCGCCGGGCGATTTGCCGGGTCTCACCGGTGCATCGATCCAGTTGCGGTCGAAGAAAGTTCTCGCGATCTCCGCCATGTCGGGCGAAAAGCGCTGGTAGGCGGAAAGCACGGTGTTCTTGGCCTCGTCCCAGCCGATGACTGCCTGCGGGGTCTCCGGCAGGGGCGCGTTGCGGTCCCAATGGTTCATCACCTCCATGCCGAGCCAGCGCGCCTTCATCGCGTAATAGCGATGCGACAGGCGCGGATAGGCGTCGCGAACGGCGGCGGCGAGTGCATCCACGACGCTGCGTTCGACGCGATTGGCGAGGTGGCGGGAATCGGCAATGTCCTCGAAGCCGCGCCAGCGGTCGGAGATCTCCTTGTCCTTGGCCAGCGTGTTGGTGACCAGCGTGAAGACGCGCAAATTCTGCCGAAAGGTGGCGGCCAGCGCCTCGGACGCCCGGCGGCGAACCTCGCCATCGGCGTCCTGCAGGCGATTGAGCGCCGGCTCCAGCGTCAGCTCCTCGCCGTCGACGTCGAAGCGCAAGTCGGTCATCGTCTCGTCGAACAGGCGGTTCCAGGCCCCGCGCCCGGTAATCGACTTCTCATGGAAGAGTTGCTCGATGCGGTCTTCGAGCTGATAGGGCTTGTCCTTGCGCAGATCGAGCACCCAAGGCCGGTAGTGGGCGAAGGCCGGATCGGCGGCGAGTGCGTTTTCGATCGCGCTATCGTCGATGAGGTTCAGCTCGAGCGCGAAAAACAGCAGGTGCGCGCTGGCATCGGTCATCTTTTCCTGGATATCGCCATAGAGCTTGGCGCGCTGCGGATCCGACGTGTTGCCGGCATAGATAAGCCCGGCATAGGAGACGATCCGGCCGATCAGCTCCTCCAGCGCTTCATAGGCCTGAAGCGCCTCGCCCAGCCTGCCGGTGCTGCCACGCCCGGCCTCGGCGGCGAGCGTGCCTTTCCAACGGCTCTCGAAGGCGATGGCATCGGCGGCGGCCTTGGCGATGTCGCGCTTCAGTTCGGGCGCTTCCATGCCCGAATAGAGATCGGCCAGATTCCATTCCGGCAGATCGCCAAGCTCCGCCACGCCCTGACCGGACGCCGCCGCCAGCTTTCGAGCAAAAACCATGCGCATTGCCGATCCTTCCAGACACGAAAATTCGAGGAAACGAGAAGCCGGTCAAATCCTAAGGAATTCGTTCACCGGGTTTTTTGAAACCTTATTTAGAACCCTGTGCCAAGATGATCCATAGGGCGCATTCTCGGGCGGGCACGGTCGGATCAGTCATGGCAGCTTCCATACTCATAGTCGATGACGATCCGGTGCAGCGCAGGCTGCTCGAGGCGGCGGTGACGAAATTCGGCCACACGGCGATCGTCGCCGATGGCGGGGAGGCCGGTCTCGATCTCGTCGACGGGCCCAATGCGCGCGACGTCTCGGTGGTCATCCTCGACCTGATGATGCCCGGCCTCGACGGCATCGGCGTGCTGAAGGCGATGCGCGAGCGCGGCATCCACATTCCCGTCATCGTGCAGACCGCGCAGGGCGGCATCGAAACCGTCGTTTCGGCAATGCGCCACGGCGCCTTCGACTTCGTCGTCAAGCCGGCCTCGCCCGACAGGCTGCAGGCGTCGATCGGCAACGCGCTCAAGGTCGAAGCGCTCGAAGGCGAAGTGAAGCGCTCGTCACGGCAGCGCGGCGGCCATCTGACGTTCAAGGACATGATCACCCACAGCCCGGCGATGGACCGGGTGATCCGGCTCGGCCGCAAGGCGGCGGCGTCCAACATCCCGATCCTGATCGAGGGCGAATCCGGAGTCGGCAAGGAGCTGGTGGCGCGCGCCATCCAGGGCAGCGGCGACCGCCGCTCGAGACCCTTCGTCACCGTCAATTGCGGCGCCATTCCCGACAATCTGGTCGAATCGATCCTGTTCGGTCACGAGAAGGGCTCGTTCACCGGCGCCACCGAAAAACACACCGGCAAGTTCGTCGAAGCGCATTCCGGCACGCTGTTTCTCGACGAAATCGGCGACCTGCCGCTTGATGTGCAGGTCAAGCTGTTGCGCGCCGTGCAGGACGGCGAGGTCGATCCGGTCGGCGGGCGCTCGACCGTCAGGGTCGACATCAGGCTGATCTCGGCAACCCATCGCAACCTGCTGCAGCAGGTCAAGGACGGCAAGTTTCGCGAGGATCTGTTCTATCGGCTGAACGTCTACCCGATCGTCGTGCCGCCATTGCGCGACCGTCGCGACGACATCCCCTATCTGGTCGAGCACTTCATGGAGAAGGTGGCGCCCACTGACCCGCGTCGCCGGCTGCGGGGCATCTCGGCTGCGGCGCTCGCCATGCTGCAGGCCTATGACTGGCCGGGCAATATAAGGCAGCTCGAAAACGCCGTCTTCAGGGCTTCGGTGCTCGCCGAAGGCGACATGCTGACCGAAGAAGAATTCCCGCAGATCCGGGCGCAGGTCGAGGGCACGGTCAATCTCGATGCGGACGTCGCGCTGCCAGCTTCCGGGTTGCCAGCTTCCGGATTGCCAGGTTCGGGATTGCCTGCGGGCAGCCAGTCGCGTGACAGCATACCGGCCGCCTGCGGCATCGCCGCGGCCGAACCCGATGCGCTGGCCAGGCCGCGCTTCGGCACGCTGCGGGCGCTCGACGAGCGCGGCAATGTGCGTGCGCTGGCCGACGTCGAACTCGAAATGATCAAGCTCGCCATCGACCACTATAATGGCCAGATGAGTGAGGTCGCCCGCCGCCTCGGCATCGGCCGGTCGACGCTCTACCGCAAGCTCAAGGAATACGGCATCGACCCGGAAACCGGCCGCGTCGAGCGGCTCGCTTCCTGAGGCACAGGGCCAAGCCGATTGTCATCCGGACATCATTCGAAGCAATTGCGCCTTGAAACGAGGTGTTCGCCGTAGCGTTCACGTATTAAGGCGGACGGTAACAGATCGTGTTTCGGGCAAGCGCCGAAACATGATCTAAACCAGCGGTTTACCAAGATATCCGGCGCAATATTTTTGGCGGGATATCGCCACCGTGTTACCGCATTTCGGCTTCAATAAGCGATGATTAACCATTAGGATCGATATTCGGATGCACACACCACGCATCCGTTTGGTCAAATCCGGGGACAAAACGGCAGCCTGCAAGGCCTTTTGATTTGAACAGAATCGAACGACACAAAAACGGGCGGCATTATCACATGAGCGTCTGGCCGAGATGGCTGGCAGCGGTGATTGTTGCCGTCGGGTTCCTTGCAGCGGCGGCAACCGGCGCCAGCGCCGAGACACGTTCGCTGAAGCTCTATCATCTCCACACGCATGAAAAGGCGGAGATCGTCTACAAGCGCAATGGCCGCTACGACCAGGCGGGCTTGCGAAAGATCAACATCATCCTGCGCGACTGGCGTCGTAACGAGCCGACCAAGATGGATCCGCGCCTGCTGGACCTGGTCTGGGAGGCTTATCGGGAGAGCGGCGCAACCGACTACATCCAGGTCGTTTGCGGCTATCGTTCGCCGTCGACGAATTCGATGCTGCGCAGCCGCAGCAGGGGCGTCGCCGAGAACAGTCAGCACATGCTCGGCAGGGCGATGGATTTCTACATTCCCGGCGTGCCGCTGAAGAAGCTGCGCGACATCGGCCTCAGAATGCAGGGCGGCGGCGTCGGCTACTATCCCAGCTCCGGCTCGCCCTTCGTGCATATGGATGTCGGCAATGTGCGCCACTGGCCCGGCATCAGCCGCCAGGAACTGGCGCGCGTGTTCCCCAACGGCAAGACGCTGCATGTGCCGAGCGACGGCAAGCCGCTGCCTGGCTATCAACAGGCGCTCGCCTCCTACAAGGCCCGCAAGGGCGCCGGCGCGCCGGCCATCGAACTGGCCAGCGCAAGCGGCGGTGGCAAAAAATCCCGCGGTTTCCTGGCGGCCTTCTTCGGCGGCGGCGACGACGAGGCGGACGACAGCGCCGATGTGGCGATGGCCGAGCCAGCGCCAAAGCCTCGCAACGTGAAGCCGGCGCCGGCCGCCAAGAGCAACAACCTGCCTGGCATCGCCATCGTGGCGCCTCAGGATGCCAAGCGCGCCGCGATTCCGGAAGTCGCCGATGCTCCGGCGCCTGCGCCCGAACCGGAGAATGACACGCCGGAGACGATCATCGCGGCATTGCCGGCGCGCAGCATCCCGCTGCCTGATTTTGCTCCGCGCCCGAAGGCCGACATCGGCGCCCAACCGCCTGAAAACATTCCGTTCGGGGTGGCGGACGCGACTGGGTCCACCGAACAGGCGGTGGCAACCGCGCAGGCCCCGGCAAGTGTTCCTTTTGGCTCGGCGGCACCGTCCGCTGTCGCCGATCCGGTGCAGGTCGCGGCCAACAACATTCCCGTGCCGAGTTGGCGGCCCGATCATTCGCTGACGGCCGATCTTACGCCAGCCGCTGCTGCGCCGGCCGATTTTGCGCCGCAGGACAAGCAAGTGTTGCTGGCGCTGGCGAGTGCGACCGAGCGGAGCAACACCGCCACCGACGCATTCTCGGTATTGCCGTCGGCGCGGCCCGACAGTTCCCAGCCCGACGAGGTCAAGGCCGTTCTGGAGCGGGTCAGCGCGACCGACAAATACCAGGTCGCTTCGCTTTCCGAGCAAGCATCGGTGTTCGAGGAACCGGCGAGCGACGATGGCGCATCGCCGCGCGAGGCTATCGTTGCCCGCCCGGCCGGTTCCGATCCGGCTTCCGTCATCGGTGCGGGCGTGAAGACCACACGCAAGGAACCCAGGCCCACCGCCCACGACCTGAAACCTGGCCCCAAGCCGGTGGTGGTCGCTGCCGCGCCGCAGGCTGCCCGTTGGGCGCTGCACAGCGGCGAGTATGTCGCAAGCGTTTCAGATGCCACAACGGCGCCGCGCTACGCCTACGACTTCGTCCGCACGGCGCCGAGTGAGGTCTATACCGTAGGCTTCCAGCCAGGCAACGAGATGGCCGACGCCAATCGGTTCACCGGCAAGGCCGTCAAGTTCATGTCGGTGGCCCGATTCCAGACCAAGTAACGGCTGGGCAAACATCATTAAGGCCGCGCTGGCAACCGCGCGGCGTGTCATCCGTTCCACTGTTGGCACTGGCTTCTATCGCGCTGGGATGCTACCCAACAGGCAGCATTTCTCCCGCTTCGTCTAATGGTAGGACAGCGCCCTTTGAAGGCGTGAATCGTGGTTCGAGCCCATGAGCGGGAACCAGCCGGCGAACCAGATCGGAAGTAGGCCAGATCGGCGGGGGGTTTTTCATGCAGGAGATGCTAGCGCCCGAGCTTGCGCGCCTCGCGTGCCAAGGCTTCGATCTCGTCCCATTTGCCGGCCTTGACCAGATCGTCCGGCGCCACCCAGGAACCGCCGACACAGATGACGTTGGGCAGGCTGAGATAGTCGGCGGCATTCTTGCCGGTGATACCGCCGGTCGGGCAGAATTTCACGTCGGCAAGCGGCGAGGCGAATGCCTTGAGCGAGGCGATGCCGCCCGACTGTTCTGCCGGGAAGAACTTCAGGAAACGCAGGCCGGCTTCGCGAGCGGCCATGACCTCTCCCGGCGTGATGGCGCCGGGCAGCAACGGCACATCGCTGTCCTTGGCTGCCGCGAGAAGCTCGCGGGTGATGCCGGGGCTGACGATGAACTTCGAGCCGGCTGCCGCCGCCTCGCCGAACTGGCGGGCGTCCAAAATGGTGCCGGCGCCGACGACGGCGTCTTCGACCTCGCCCGCCACCCGGCGGATCGCCTCCAGCGCGTCGGCGGTGCGGAGCGTGATCTCAATCGCCGGCAGGCCACCGCGGGCCAGCGCCCGGGCCAGCGGCACCGCGTCGGCGAGATTGGCGATCTTCAGCACTGGGATGACCGGCTGGCCATCGAGGAGCGACAGGAGCTTTTCGGTCGTGCTGGGCATTCGTCGTCTCTCCTCTGTTGATCAATTCGACCGGTTAGCAGAAGGCGGTTTTTCTGTCCACGAAACGCGGCGTGTCGCGATGTCACGCGTGGTGTTCCAAACCGACCGCGGGTAGAACGCTCTCGGCTCTGCCTTGAAACGGCTGTCGTGAGCGTTTAGTGGCTCGGTGATGACACTGTCCAGCCAAGCCTTCCGCGTCGCCGCGCTTTACCGCTTCGCCCGGCTCGACGCCTTCGAGGCACTACGCACGCCGCTCGCCGCCTTCTGCTGTGCACGCGGCATCAAAGGCACGCTGCTTTTGGCGCGTGAGGGCATCAACGGCACGCTCGCCGGCAGTGAAGCGGCAATCGCCGCGCTCATCAATCATCTCGAATCCATCGAAGGTCTCGCCGGCCTCGAGATCAAATACAGCAGCACCGCAGCGATGCCGTTCCACCGCATGAAGGTGCGGCTGAAGCGCGAGATCGTCACCATGGGCGTGGACAATATCGATCCGGCGGCAGGTGCAGGCACCTATGTTGCACCGGCCGACTGGAACGCATTGATCTCAGATACAGGCACCATCGTCATCGACACGCGCAACGCCTACGAGGTGTCGCTCGGCACCTTCAAGGGCGCTGTCGATCCCGCCACCGCCAGCTTCCGCGAATTCCCGGCCTGGGTCGAGCAGCATCGCGACGAGCTCGACGGGCGCAAGGTCGCCATGTTCTGCACCGGTGGCATACGCTGCGAAAAGGCGACGGCCTACGTGAAGTCGCTCGGCTTCGGGGATGTGTTCCACCTCAAGGGCGGCATTCTGAAGTATCTCGAAGACGTGCCCGCCGAACAAAGCCTCTGGCAAGGCGAATGCTTCGTCTTCGACGAGCGCGTTTCGGTATCGCACGGGCTGGTCGAAGGCGACGCGGAACTCTGCCGGGCGTGCCGGCATCCGCTGACAGCAGAAGACCGGCTGTCGCCGAAATACGCCGCCGGCGTTTCATGCCCGCATTGCTTCGATGCCCGCTCGGACGAAGATCGCGCCCGCTACGCCGAGCGCCAGCGCCAGGTCGAGCTGGCGCAAGCGCGCGGCGATCGCCACATCGGAAGTTAGCTTCACGTTAAGCGACCTTCACATTACGCGACAGAGAAGCGGTCGATGACCCACAGCCATGTCCCGTCGCTCTGCCGGCGCGCGATCTCGGTGGTGATCGTGCCATCGGGAAGCCGGGTCGAGGTGAGCGCCAGGTCGCCATTGATGACAGCCGGGCGCTGATCTCCGGACTGAAATTTTCGGCCGGTTGCGGTGATCTTCGCGAACAGCGCCCGTATGGCTTCGCGGCCGAACGTCAGTTGTCCGCTACCGCTGTCGATGACGGCATGCGGCTCAAAAAGCGCTGCCATGCCGTCGATGTCTCCGACCCACTGCCGCGAAATCAGCAGACGCTCCAGTTGTTGGGGATCGCGTGCCGGCTCGCGGTCTGTCTCATCGGTCATGCTAAGCTCCTCCCAAGGGACATGCCGCGACATTCCTCGAAGTCGAGGCTGGTTTCGACACGTCCAATGTCTGCAGCGCCGCGTGTTTTTTGGCGCCGAAGGAGGCTGCAGCAGTTTGATTTCCGCGTGAAATTCCAGCAGACGTCGGTTCGAGGTCATGCGCGGCAGCGGGCAAAAGGATGCACCCCGTCATTGTAATGTCAAACTGCGGGACCTAGGTCTTCGACGTGCAAACCTGCCCGCGCACCTTCGGCCGGGCCAATTCTGGAGGCATAGATGTTCGATCCCAAGAAGCTCCTCGACGATCTGCTCGGCTCGCAACTTCCCGGCACCGGATCGACCGTCCGCGACAAGGCCGGACAGGCGGTGCAGATGGCCAAGGACAATCCGCTTGCCGCCGGTGCGCTGGCTGCGGTGCTGCTCGGAACCGGCCCAGGCCGTCAGGTCACCGGTGCGGCGGTGAAGCTTGGTGGGTTGGCTGCGATCGGTGGCCTCGCCTACAAGGCCTACCAGAACTACAAGAATGGCAATGCGCCGGCCGAGACGCAAGCTGCCGGCGAACCGGAATTGCTGCCGCCGCCGGCCGATACCGCCTTCCATCCGTCGCAGGCGCCGCAGGGCGAAGACGAATTCACGCTGACGCTGGTCAGGGCGATGATCTCGGCGGCGAAGGCCGACGGCCATGTCGATGATGAAGAGCGGCAGAAGATCGCCGGCAAGCTCAGCCTCGCCGGCATCGGCGCCGAAGCGGAGAAATTCCTGATGTCGGAACTGGAGGCGCCGCTCGATCTGGATGTGCTGATCGCCGGCGCCAAGACCGATGCGCAAAAGCTGGAGCTCTACACCGCCTCGCGTCTTGCCATAGATCCGGACACGCGCGCCGAACGCGGCTATCTCGACCTGCTTGCCGGCCGCCTCGGCCTGCCGGACGCGCTGGTCGATCATGTCGAGGCGACGGTGACGGCGGCGAAGGTACCGGCGGCAGGCAGCACCGCCAAGCCGGTGGCCGGTTCGCGTTGGTAGCTTGAGGGAAGAGCCGCGAAGCCCGGCGCTATTCGCGTTAGCTTCTCGTTAACCGAGGAAGCGCATCATTTTAGCCAGTCGGATCGGCTTTCCTCCTCCCAAGCCCGGTTCGGATCAGGGGCGGTCGCCAATGGCCGCCCTTTTTGCGAGCACAGCCTTCAGGCCGGCTTGCCATGGTTCCCGTCATTTGCGATGGCTCATCTCTTCCAGGGAGTACAGCCATGACCGACTACAAAACCGCCATCGTTACCGGCGCCGGCACGGGAATCGGCAAAGGCGTCGCCACGGCACTGCTCAAGGCCGGCTGGAATACGGTGTTCTGCGGCCGCCGCAAGCCGATGCTGGAGGAAGCAATCGCTGCGGCCGGTCCGTCACAGGCCAAGGCATTGGCAGTTGCTTGCGACATCAGCAAGGCCGATCAGGTCGACGATCTGTTCGAGACGGTGGCGGCGGCTTTCGGGCGCGTCGACCTGCTCTTCAACAACGCCGGCACGAGCTACAAATCGACATTGATCGACGACATCCCGGTCGAAGTGTGGGACGAAATCGTCGGGGTCAATCTCACCGGCTCGTTCCTGTGTGCTCGCGCCGCCTTCGGCGCCATGCGCAGGCAGCAGCCGATGGGCGGTCGCATCATCAACAACGGCTCGGTATCGGCCTATGCGCCACGGCCGGGCTCGGTGCCCTATACGGCGACCAAGCACGCTATAACCGGGCTGACCAAAACGCTGGCGCTGGACGGCAGGCCCTTCGACATCGCGTGCGGTCAGATCGACATCGGCAACGCGCTGACGGAGATGGCGCAAGCGATGACGGTCGGCGTGCCGCAAGCCAACGGCACCATCGCTGCCGAAGCGGTGATGGATGTCGAACGCGTCGCCGATGCCGTCCTCCACATGGCCAGCCTGCCGCTCGACGCCAACGTGCTGTTCATGACCGTGATGGCAACCAAGATGCCGTTTGTCGGGCGAGGGTAGTCGCAGTCCGGTCTAGGGCTGCGCGGCCGGAAGCGGCACACCGGGAAGATACAGCGAAATCGGGCGGATTTCGTAGACGGCGGTCGGATTGACGCGGCGAAGGTCGCGCGCAATTTCGATCGCGGCGTCACGGCTGGCGCAGTCGACGACATAGAGCCCCAACAATTGCTCCTTGGTCTCGGCGAAGGGGCCGTCAATAACCATTCCGGCGCCTGGCCCGCGCAAGGTGCAGGCGTCTTGTGTCGCGCCGAGCCGCGCCGCCGGCCCAAGGGTGCCTTCCCGGTAAAGCCGATCGTTGATCTGGAGCAGGTCGGTCATCAGCGCCGCATCCTCCTCCCGCGTCAGCGCCGCAATTGCTTCTTCCTCATGATAGGCAAGGATGGCATAAAACATCCGATGTCACCTTTCTTCAGCCGTGTACCTGTCCTCACTTCGCCAGGAACGCTTCGATCCGTTCCAGCGCGCGCAGGATGTTCTCCTCGGAATTGGCATAGGACAGCCTGACATAGCCCTCGCCGAGAATGCCGAAATCGGGCCCGCCGATCAGCGCCACGCCGGCATCCTCGAGCAGCGCCGAGGCGAGCTTCTTGGCCTTCCAGCCGGTTTTGGAAACATTGGGGAAGGCATAGAAAGCGCCTTTCGGCGTGATGCAGGAAACGCCGGGCAAGGCATTCAGGCCTTCGACCACGACCTTCCTGCGGCGGTCGAAGGCGCGCATCATTTTGTCGACGTCGTCCTGCGGGCCGTCGATGGCCGCGATGCCGGCGTACTGGCTCGGCGCGTTGACGCAGGACCAGCAATTAACCGCCAGCTTGCGCACCTTGTCGTAGAGATGCGCGCCCTTGTCGCCATTCGGCCAGATCGACCAGCCCATGCGCCAGCCGGTCATCGCCCAGGTCTTCGACCAGCCGTTGAGCACGATCAGCCGGTCACGGATTTCGGGGAAGGCGAGCAGCGAACAATGCGTCTCGCCGTCATAGGTCATCACGTCGTAGATCTCGTCGGAGAGGATGGCGACGTCCGGGTGCGCTTCCAGCCCCTTGACGAGCTTCTCGATTTCGGCTCGCGGCGTGACGCCGCCGGTCGGATTGGCCGGCGAGTTGAGGATCAGCAGCCTGGTCTTCGGTGTGATCAGCGCCAGCGTCTCCTCGGCGGAAAAGGCAAAGCCGTTCTCCTCGCGCATCGGCACCGGGATGGGGGCAGCACCAGTGAACTCGATCATCGAGCGGTAGATCGGAAAGCCGGGATCGGGATAGAGGATCTCGGCGCCCGGCTCGCCGAACATCAGGATCGCCGCGAACATGGTCGGCTTGCCGCCGGGCAGGATCATCACCGCCTCGGGCGAGACTTCGACGCCGGTGGTAGCCAGCGTGCGGCGCACCACCGCCTCGCGCGTCGCCAACAGGCCATTGGCCGGCGTATAGCCGTGATGGCCGTCGCGCAGCGCCTTGATCGCGGCCTCGACGATGTGCTGCGGCGTCTTGAAGTCGGGCTGGCCGATGCCGAGATTGACGATGTCGCGGCCTTGATGGGCAAGTGCGGTGGCACGCGCCAGCACCGCGAAGGCATTTTCCTCGCCGAGGCGGTCGAAGGCCGAAATCGTGTGGAGCATTTTTCCCGTCCGTGTGGTTCTTTCAGCGAGCGTGCGTTTTTGTGAGCGTCCTTTCGCAAAAGTCAAACGGATTGGAGCTTCGGGTGTCGGAAAACCTCAAGAATTGGCAGCCGCGTCCGCGGCCGGAACGCAAGGTGCTGGAGGGGCGCTATGTCGGGCTGGAGCCGCTCAATGCCGAAAAACACGGCGATGGCCTGTTCGAGGCATCGGCAGTGCCCGATGTCGACGGCCGCTTTGCCTGGCTGCCAGACTACCCGCCGGAAACCCGCGCCGCCTTCCAGCCGTGGTTGGACAAGGCAGAAGCCAGCGAGGACCCGCTGTTCTTCACGGTCATCGACAAGGCCAGCGGCAAGGTCGCCGGACGCCAGACGCTGATGCGTATCGACCCTGCCTATGGCGTGATCGAGATCGGCAACATCTATTGGGGTCCGCTGATCTCGCGAAAGCCGGCGGCGACGGAAGCACAGTTCCTGTTCATGAAATACATCTTCGACGAACTCGGCTATCGCCGCTATGAATGGAAATGCAACAATCGCAACGAGCCGTCGAAGCGCGCGGCGGAACGTTTCGGCTTCAAGTTCGAAGGCATTTTCCGTCAGCATCTTGTGGTCAAGGGCGAAAACCGCGATACCGCGTGGTATTCGATCATCGACAAGGAATGGCCTGATCTGCGCAGAGCCTATGAGGCGTGGCTCGCTCCGGCCAATTTCGACAGCGACGGCCAGCAGAAGCGGCGGCTCGAGGATTTCCGCGCCGAGTTCGGGGTGTAGCAGGAGCTCATAAATGGCGCATACCCACGACCATGATGCGCAGGGGCATGACCAAAGTCACGGCGCCGGGCATGTGCATGGCTCGACCGACAAGAAGCGCGTGCTGATCGCGGCCTGCCTGACCGCCGGCTTCATGGTCGTGGAAGCGCTCGGTGGCCTGCTGACGGGCTCGCTGGCGCTGCTGGCGGATGCCGGCCACATGCTCGCCGATTGCATCGCGCTCGGCCTTGCCTGGTATGCTTTTCATCTTGCCAGTCGGCCGGCAACCGTTCGCCTTACCTACGGTTTTGGCCGGGTCAAAACCCTGGTCGCCTACACCAACGGCATCGCCATCTTCGCCATTGCGCTGTGGATCGTCTACGAGGCATGGGGCCGCCTGCAAGCACCGGCCCCGGTGCTCGGCGGGCCGATGCTGGTCGTTGCGATCGCCGGCCTGCTGGTCAACATCGGCTCCTTCTTCGTGCTGCATGGCGGCGATCGTGGCAGCCTGAACATGCGTGGCGCCATCCTGCACGTGCTCGGTGACCTGCTCGGCTCGGCAGCGGCGATCGTTGCGGCGCTGGTGATCCTGGCGACGGGCTGGACGCCCATCGATCCCATCCTGTCGGTCCTTGTCGCGCTGCTGATCCTGTCCACGGCCTGGTCGCTGATGCGCGAAGCCGCCCACGTCCTGCTCGAAGGCGTACCGGCAAGCCTCGACCGCGACCTGATCGCCAAGGACATAGAAGGCGCGGTCAAGGGCGTGCGCGAGGTGCACCACATGCATGTCTGGTCGATCGACGGCTCCAGCAATATGGCGACGTTGCACGCCTGCCTGGATGAAGGCGTCGATTCGCATATGGCGGTCAGCGCGATCAAGAAGCGGCTTGCGGCAGAGCATGGCATAGCCCATGCCACCGTCGAACCGGAATTCGGCCAATGTGCCGACAGCCATGACGGCCGTCATGAGCATGAAGGCGAGCACGACGATGCGCATGATGCGGCACCGCATCGCGGCCACTATCACTGACTCGGGAGTTCTTCGTATTGGCAACGATCAACATGAACCCCCGCCTCCCTGGGGCCGCCTGATGGATCGCGATACCCGCAATGCGGCGATCGGCGCCGCCTGGGTTTTGCTGCTGTTCGGCATCGCAGCCTATTATCTTCCAACCGTGATGCTGGCGGTCGGCAAAGTCTCGACCGTTCTTGCCGGCATCGTCGCCGCGGTCTTCATGGTGGCGATTTTCGTCGTGTTCTGGTTGCGTAGCCGCAGCCAGCGCAAAAAGGATCATTGATATGCGCATTCTGATCACCGGCGCGGCAGGCATGGTCGGCCGCAAACTCATCGCCCGGCTGGCCAAGGACGGGACGCTCAGCGGCCGCAAGATCGCCGCGCTCGACCTTCACGACATCGTGCCGCCACAAGCGCCGGTCCTCGAAGGTGTCAGCATTACCCTCCACACCGGCGACCTTGCAGCACCAGGCGCGACGGCAAATCTGGTCGCGTCGCGCCCCGACGTGATCTTCCATCTCGCCGGCGTCGTGTCGGGTGAAGCGGAGGCGAATTTCGATCTCGGCTATCGCGTCAATCTCGACGGCACCAGGGCGCTGTTCGATGCCATAAGGCTGGCGGGGTTTGCGCCGCGCGTCGTCTTCACCTCGTCGATCGCCGTGTTCGGCGCCCCATTCCCGGATGTCATCCCGGACGAGTTCCATCCGACGCCGCTGACCTCCTACGGCACGCAGAAGCTGATCGGCGAGGCGCTGCTTGCCGACTACACGCGGCGCGGCTTCTTCGACGGCATCGGCATCAGGCTGCCGACCATCTGCGTCAGGCCCGGAAAGCCGAACAAGGCGGCCTCAGGCTTCTTTTCCGGCATCATCCGCGAACCGTTGAGCGGCCATGAAGCGATCCTGCCGGTGCCGCGCTCGGTGGTGCACACACACGCCAGCCCGCGCTCGGCGGTCAATTTCTTGATCCATGCCGCCCAGATCGACGGCGCTGCCGTCGGCCCGCGCCGCAATCTGACGATGCCGGGCGTCGCCGTCAGTGTCGGCGAGCAGATCGAAGCGCTGGAACGTGTCGCCGGCGCCAAGGCGGTGAAACTGATCCGCGAGGAGCCCGACGAGACGATCTGGGCGATCGTCAAAGGCTGGCCGACACGCTTCGAGGCGCGACGCTCGATGGAACTTGGCTTTGCCGCCGAAACGAGCTTCGACGACATCATCCGCGTCTACGTCGAGGACGAGTTGGGCGGCAAGATCTCTATTTAAAGCGCCCGATCGGACGCAACGAGGGTCAGGCGCCGGTCAGGCTGGCCGACAGCAGCAGCAGGCCGAACAGGAAGACGAAGGCGGCGCCGCCGATCTCGACGAAGGAATGGATGCGGTTGCCCATGCGGCCGTCGCCGGCGAAGTACACCGCCCAGTTCTTGGCCGTCACCGCAAGCGTCGCCAAGGCCGAAACCGTGATCGCCGTGCCGAGCGCCATGGCCAGCACCGAAAGGATGCCCCCGAACCATAGGCCATTCAGCAAGGCGAAGCTCAGCACGATCAGCGCGCCGGAGCAGGGACGGATGCCGACGGCAGCGACAGCCGACCAGGCGGTGCGCCAGTCGAAACGGTCGCCGGAAAGCAGCGCCGGGTCGGGCGCATGCGAATGTCCGCAGGTGTCGCAGACCTCGCCGACCGCATGGTGATGGTCGTGCGCAGCATGAGCATGGTGTTGGTCGTGGGCGCCGTGGTCATGGGAATCATGATCATGCGAATGGTCGTGATCGTCATGCGCATTAAGCGCGTGGGAATGCGTCGCGTGCGCTGAATGTGAATGGCCGGCATGCGAATGGCCGGCGTGGCCGGCGTGGGCGGCCGAGAGGCTGTAGCCGGGATTTGCGCCGAACAGGCGCAGGATCGCCGGGCCGGCCTTGCGCCACAGAAGCCAGGCGCCGAACAGGGTGACGAAGACATAGCTCATGATTTCGAGGAACCATGCGGCGTCAGTCATCGAGACAGCGGTGCCGCGCAGCACGAAATAGGCGAGCAGCATCACCACGATCGCGGTCAGCGCCTGCAGCAGGGCCGAGACGAAGGACAGCATGATGCCGCGCCGGAGCGCGACTTCATTGGCCACCATGTAAGACGAGATCACCGCCTTGCCGTGGCCGGGGCCGGCAGCGTGGAAAATGCCATAGGCAAAGGACAGGCCGATGAGCAGCCACAGCTTGCTTCCGTCCTGGCGCATCGCCTTCATCGCGCCGGCAAGCGCATGATAGAATTCCTGCTGGCGCAGATTGATCCACATCAGGATGTGGGCAAACGGGCCGGTGGTTGGGGCCATCCCGTCATTGGTGCCGATGCCGAGCGAACTCTGGGCGTGGGCGGAGCCGAGGAAGTGCGTCATCACCAGGGTGGCGGCCAGAAGGCCGAATGCCAAACGCAGGGACGGTTTCGTCACTGGATCTATCCTTCCGGCTGACAGGTCAGCTCAAGCTTGGTGGCAAAGATCTTGCTCATGTCGGTGCCCGTCGGATCATTGAAGAAAGCGTCGGTCAGGGTCTTCTGGTTCTCGGCGATCGCCTCGTCCGGGTTTGGGCGGACGACCTTGCTGGTGCAGGTCGAGGGCAAGCCATCGACCTGCAGATTGGCATCCTCGGTGAAATCGATCGCGGTGTAGAAGGTCGGGTCGTAGACGCCGATATCGATCTTGCCGCTGAGCTTGATCGGCGTCTTCGGTTCGGATTCGAACAGGATGATGAGCTGGTCGTTGTCGAAATTGGCCATCAAATGCGGCGGCGGGTTCATCGCCACGTCCTTGCCATCGACGGTGACAAGCTGGAAGTAATTGAACTCCGCCAGCGAAGCATGGACGGTGTCGGCGACTTCCTTCAGCTCCTTGTCGTCGAGCTTCAGGTCGGAATTCTTGTCGAATTCCATCATCACCGTGCTCGAAAACAAATCGTCGAAGCGCCAGAGATGGCGCAATGCCTTCACAGTTTGGTGATCCGGGCTGAGGACCACTTCGAGGCGGGCCTCGGCGAAGACGTGGGGATGCACCTCAGCCGGTCCGACGGCGGCAAATGTCCCCGCCAAGGCCGAAGCCAGCATGATTGCTTGCCGTTTCAGGTGCATTCTCGGTCGTGATTCCATCGGCTTCGGTGAATGCCGACAGTTACCACAAAGGGGGCGAAAATGGGACCGGAAGGCGGCTGAAGCTCATGCGCTCCCCAGTGCCTTGAACCACTGCACCAGGAAGTCGACGAAAACGCGAACCTTTGCAGGCAGATAGCGCCGGTGCGGATAGACGGCAAAAATGCCGCCGCCGGGCAGGATGCGGTCATCCAGCACCGTCACCAGCTTGCCGCTTTCAATGTCGGGCGCGGCGATGAAATCCGGCAGGATGGAAAACCCCAATCCCGCCACCGCGGCGGCCCTCGCCGCCATCGGGCTGTTGACCTCGATCGGGCCGGACACCGAAACACTCACCGTATCGCCACTGTCGCCCTTGAACGGCCAGTTGGTCAGCCAGCGGCCATTGGTGTCGATGATGCAGGGCACGCGGCCAAGGTCCTGCGGCCGCACCGGCATACCGTGTTTGGCGATCAGTTCGGGAGATGCGCAGAGCCGCACCGAAAACGGCGCCAGCCGTCTCGCAATCAGTGAGGAATTTTCCAGCCGCGAAATGCGCACTGCCAGATCGAAGCCCTCCTCGACCAGATCGACGAAACGGTCGTCGAGATGAATGTCGAGCACGATGTCGGGATGCTGCTTGGCGAAGTCGATCAGCGATTGGCCGATCGGCGCGTCGGCAAAGGTGCGCGGCGCCGACAGCTTGATCCTGCCGCGCACGTCGCCGGAGGATTCGCGCACCGCATCGGCAAGGCTGTCGACCTCGCGCACAATCTCCGAGGCGCGCCGGTAATAGGTGTGGCCGGCCTCGGTCATCGAGAACTGCCTGGTCGTTCGATTGAGCAGCAGCGCACCGAGCTCGTCCTCCAGCTCGCGCACATATTTCGACAGCAGCGCCTTGGAGCGGCCGATCTTGCGTGCCGCCGCCGAAAAGCCTTCGGCCTCGACCACGTCGATGAAGGCGCGCATGCGGGTCAGCGTATCCATGTCATGCGCCTCCTTGGTGAGCTGAAAGGATGCGAGCGGCGAGCGTAATCAACTGCCGGTCGCTGTTCTTCGGGCCGAGCAGCGAAAGACCGAACGGCGCCCCGCCGGTCTTGCCGAGCGGCAGCGTGATCTGCGGAAATCCCGACAGGCCGGAAAGACACAGCAGTCTCAGCGCGCGCTCGCGATAGGTCTGCAAATCGGCGAATGATGCGGCCTTGAGCGGCGCGGCACCCGGAGCGGTCGGAAGCACAAGAACGCCGTCCTCGCCAAGCAGATCGGCAAGTTCGAGTCGAAACGAAACGCGACGTTCCGTTTCACGCTGCGCGGTCGCCGCGTCGATGGTCGCGCCATGCTCGAAGCGCTCCTTGACGCCGGGGCCGAGCATGCGGTCGCCGCCGGCGATCCAGACGCCGTGGCTTTGCCAGGCTTCATAGCCTTGCAGCTTGCGGAAGCACCAATAGAGATCGTCGGTGGAATGCGACAGCGGCCCAACGGTGCGCGGCGCGCCCAGCACCGTAGCGACACTGTGGATCATCGAGCGATATTCATCAGCCTCCTGCGGGCCGAGCACGAGCCCGTCCAGCGCACCGAGGGCGAGGGGGCGTCTCAGTTCGTGGCGGTGCGGATCGTCGCCGAGCAGCACCGTGCCGACCTTTTCGTAGGTGACGATGTCCTTGGCGAACCAACCGAACGTGTCCAGCGAAGGCGCCAGCGGCATGGCGCCGTCGAGCGAGATGCGGCCATGCGTGGTCCTGAGGCCGATCAGGCCGCAGAAGCTTGCCGGCGCACGGATCGAGCCGCCGGTGTCGGAGCCGGTGGCAATGTCGGCCAGCCCGCCGGCCACCGCCGCGGCAGAACCTGAGGACGAGCCGCCGGTGACGCGGTCGGGAGCCGCCGGATTTATCGGTGACGGGAAATGCGCGTTCAGCCCCAACAGCGAAAAAGCCAGTTCGTCGGTCTGCGTCTTGCCGACGAAACGGGCGCTGGAATCAAGCAGCGCCTGGACGGCCGGCGCCGTCGACGTGGCCGGCGAAGCCTCCCGGTATTTCTGCGGATTGCCGCAGCCGGTGCGGTAGCCGGCGACGTCGAAGATATCCTTGACGGCCAGCCGCAAACCGGCAAGCGGGCCATTTACCTGCTCAAGGTCGGGGATCTGATCAAGGTCGAGAAAAGCGTTCAGCGGGCCGCGAGTGCCTGTCATTCGTTCGATATCCGGATGTGCTTGCCGCAGCATTGTTTTTTCTGGTTGCCGCAGCATTGTTCGATGCCACAAATTTTACAACCTGCCATACGATTTTTATTGATTGTGAAATCTTTCGATCTTATATCGCGTTTGCCCAAAGTCGCACGTGCCTGTGGGTGTCCGCCGATCCTCAAATGGTGAGGGATATCGGTAAGGTAACTGGAGCCAACCCCTCCAGTCGGTTTAGCGGCCAACCGCCAGACCGAGGACACCTTGAAGCAACGACGGTGCGGGCCTTTCTGGTGTTCTGCCGGTCGTCCAAAGACCGGGGTTACTGAAGAGGCACACCTTCATTGCCGGCAGTGCGGACGGGTCTCCCATCCAAGCCAAGGCAGACAAAGCGAACCGAGGCCGGGCAAGGCCAAGGTTCACCGCCGCGAGACGGCGTTTCATGGTTCCGGGGTCTCCACCGGCTGGTTCCATGGATTGACGTCCCGCCTTTGTCCACCGCGCGTTCGCGAGGCCGAGAGCCTGCGTCCGCAAGCCTTTGTGCGCGCCGAAAGGCGCTGATGGAGAGACCCCGATGGCTACCCAGCGCATCCTTGACTTCCTCGCTACCCGACGTCCGAACGGCCCGTGCCTCGTCGTCGACCTCGATGTCGTGCGCGACAATTTCCGCGCCTTCGAGAAGGCGCTTCCCGATTCCAAGATCTACTATGCGGTGAAAGCAAACCCGGCGCCGGAAATCCTGCGCCTTCTTGCTGCGATGGGCTCGTCCTTCGACACCGCTTCCGTTGCCGAAGTCGAGATGGCGATGGACGCCGGTGCGCCGGCGGACCGCATCTCCTTCGGCAACACCATCAAGAAGGAGCGCGACATCCAGCGCGCCTACCAGCTCGGCATCCGGCTGTTTGCGGTGGACTGCGTCGAGGAGGTCGAGAAGATCGCCCGCGTCGCTCCCGGCGCCCGCGTGTTCTGCCGCGTCTTGACCGACGGCGAGGGCGCCGAATGGCCGCTGTCGCGCAAGTTCGGCTGCGTGCCGGCGATGGCGGTCGACGTGCTGCGCCATGCCAGGACGCTCGGCCTCGACGCCTATGGCGTGTCGTTCCATGTCGGCTCGCAGCAGACAGACCTGACCGCCTGGGACCGCGCGCTCAGCGACGCCAAGAAGGTGTTCGCGACCCTGGCCGACGAAGGCATCGTGTTGAAGATGGTCAATATGGGCGGCGGCTTCCCGACCCGCTATCTCAGGGATGTGCCGGTGGCGCAGGCCTATGGCCAGGCGATCTTCTCGGCGCTCAGGAAGCATTTCGGCAACGCGATCCCCGAGACGATCATCGAGCCGGGCCGCGGCATGGTCGGCAATGCCGGCGTGATCAAGTCGGAAGTCGTGCTGATCTCGAAGAAGGCCGACAACGACAATGTGCGCTGGGTATTCCTCGACATCGGCAAGTTCGGCGGTCTCGCCGAGACCATGGACGAAGCGATCCGCTATCCGATCGTCACCGCGCATGACGGCACCGAGACCGCGCCCTGCGTGCTCGCCGGCCCGACCTGCGATTCGGCCGACGTGATGTACGAAAAGACGCCGTACCCGCTGCCCTTGTCGCTGACCATCGGCGACGAGGTGCTGATCGAGGGCACCGGCGCCTACACGACGACCTACGCTTCGGTCGCCTTCAACGGCTTCGAGCCTCTCCGATCCTACGTGATCTGAGGGCTTCGGCTTTCAGATCATCCGGCGCGGGCGAGCAGATCGCCCGCTTCGGTTCGCCTGTGGAATCTCCGCTCGTGAAGGATCGCGGAAATGGACATTGTAGATTTCATTGTTGAAGGCGCAGCGGGAATCTCCCCCCTTGAGGGGGAGATGGCCGGCAGGCCAGAGGGGGGCGGTCCGGCTGCCTCAGCTTCCTTTGGGCCGCATGGGGCCGGCGCTTCACGCGCGGCGACCCCCTCTGGCCGCTTCGCGGCCATCTCCCCCTCAAGGGGGGAGAATGCCGGCGCTTTTGCCATCACCGCCGAAACCGCTGGCGACATCGGTGCGCGCGAGGCTTTGCTCGATCGCGCCATGGGGCCGAAGCGCCGGAAAAAGTCGTCGGAGAAGCTGCGGCGCGGTCGACGGCCCTCGGAAGGCCTTGCCTTTGTCGCGCGCGATGCGTCGGGCACTGTCGCCGGCACGGTGCGGCTATGGGACGTGGTGCTGGGCGAGGGCGGTCCGGCAGCGCTGCTGCTCGGCCCGCTTGCGGTCGACCCGGCGCTCAAGAATGCCGGCATCGGCTCGGCGCTGATGCGCCATGCGATCACGGAAGCCGCGCGCCTTGGCCATGCGGCGATCCTGCTGGTCGGCGATGCGCCCTATTACGAGCGCTTCGGGTTTTCGGCCGAAAAGACCGGCTCGCTTGCCATGCCGGGACCCTACGAACGGCACCGCCTGCTGGCGCTGGAACTGGTTGTCGGCGCGCTCGACGGCGCGCAGGGCACGCTGAAGGCTGCAGGGCGCAAGCTGAAGGTGCAGAGGCTGCCGCTCGCTGCTTGAGGGGGCGTGATGCTCAGGGGACCGAGCCGGAGTGGGAAGGCGGTTTTCAATTCGCCTCCATTGCCCGTTCCGGACGCCGGCGCTGCCCCTCACCTGCCTGCCGGCATCCTCTCCCCGTATAGTGACGGGTAGAGGGGCTCTCATCGACGATTTCGCCAATCGCCAGCGTTGCAGAACAGCGCCAACGTTGCGGTCAGCCCCTTCTCCCCGTCACTATACGGGGAGAAGTGCCCGGCAGGGCGATGAGGGGCAGCGCCGAGGTCGACCATTGGCGCTTTGTTTGGCCGCTCAGCCGATCAACTGGCTGAGTGCCATGGCGACGCTCATGTCGCCTTCGACCTTTATCTTGCCGGACATGAAGGCCATGGTCGGGTTGAGGTCGCCTGATATCAGCGAGTCCAGATCGTCGAGCGAGAGCTTTATGGTGCAATCGGCCGGCGCATCGGTGGTCGAGACATCGGCGCCGTCGATGACGATGACGCCATCACTGCCGGTGTCGAACTTCACGGAACGATCGAACCCGGCACTCGCCACGCGCGACCTGATCTTGTCGGCAATCTCCTGAACGCTCATGGCGGTTCTCCTCGTCTCGTTGGGTTTGTCGCGCGTTGGCGATTCGACCTGGCCGAAGTCGCTTGCCTAGTTTTACAGCCACGGCCGCCGGCGCATATAGCTTCGGGTTGACGTTTACGTCAACGCAGTTCCCCCTCGCCGAAATGGTCTTATCGACGCAGCATCACGCCGGGATGACCCTTGGCCGCCGGCATGTTGCCATGCGCTGTCGCCGGGCGTATCAGGCACCACTCCCCACGAATATCGGCGAGCCATCCGGTGCTTTCCAGAAACGAACCGCAAGTCTATGCCCGCCGGCTGCGTGCGGTGCTGATCCGATCGATCCCGCTGCTCGAGGCGCGCGGCATCGCCGTCGTCGTCCTGGCGGCTTTGGTCGGGGTGACGGCGGGCGCACTGGTCACCGGCATGAGCGGGTTGGTGCAAGTCCTGCATGGGCTGCTGTTCGGCGTTCAGCCTGGCGGGCGGCTTTCGGCGATGTTTTCGCTGCAAAGGCCGGAGCAGGCGCTGATCCCGGCGATCGGCGGCATCCTGCTCGGGCTGACGGTGATCTGGCTGAGAAAGCGGAAGTTCCGCACGCCGGTCGATCCGATCGAAGCCAATGCACTGTACGGCGGCCGCATGTCGCTGACCGACACCTTCATCATCGCCGGGCAGACGCTGATCTCGAGCGGCTTCGGCGCTTCGGTCGGGCTCGAGGCCGGCTACACGCAGGTCGGTTCGGGCCTGGCGTCGCGGCTTGCACGCTTCTTCAAGCTGCGCCGCAACGATGTCCGCATCCTCGTCGGCTGCGGCGCGGCCGGCGCGATCGCCGCCGCCTTCGATGCGCCGCTGACCGGCGCCTTCTATGGTTTCGAGCTGGTCATCGGCATCTACTCGGTCGCCAATGTCGCACCTGTGATGGCCGCCGCGATCTCGGCCTCGCTGACCGCAGAGGTGTTCGGCGGCGTGCCGTTTCCGCTGGAGCTCGCCGGTCTGCCGCAGCTCACCGTCAGCCAGTATTTGCCGTTCATGCTGCTCGGGCTTCTGGGCGGCGGTGCTTCCATCGCCATCATGCATCTGGTGAGCCTGATCGAGCGCCTCTTTGCCCGGCTGTCGATCGACGCCTCGCTGCGCCCCGCCATCGGCGGCGTGATGGTCGGGCTGCTGGGACTGATCACGCCGCAGGTCCTATCCAGCGGCCATGGCGCGCTGCATCGCGAATTCGCAATGAACTACGGTCTGGGCGTGGTGGCCAGCGTCTTCGTGCTGAAGCTGGCGGCGTCGGCGATTTCGCTCGGCTCCGGCTTCCGCGGCGGCCTGTTCTTTGCCTCGCTGTTCCTCGGCGCCCTGCTAGGCAAGATGTTTGCCGGCGCGATGGCGTTCGTCTCGCCGGCGACCGGCATCGACCCCGCCGTCGCCGCCGTGGTCGGCATGACCTCGCTCGCCGTCGGCGTCGTCGGCGGTCCGTTGACGATGACGTTCCTGGCGCTGGAATCGACCCGCGACCTTACGCTGACCGGCGTGGTGCTGGCCGCCTCGCTCATGGCGGCGATCCTGGTGCGCGAAACTTTTGGCTATTCCTTCTCGACATGGCGCTTCCATCTGCGCGGCGAAACGATCCGCAGCGCGCATGATGTCGGCTGGATGCGCAGCCTGACGGTCGGTTCAATGATGCGAAAGGATGTCCGCACCATCAACGCCTCGACGACGCTTGCAACATTCCGCAAGGCGGTGCCGCTCGGCTCCTCGCAGCGCGTCATCGCGGTCGATGCCGAACTGCACTATGTCGGCGTGCTGATCGTCGCCGAATTGCACAGCCATTTGTCGGATGACGAGATGCCGGTGCTGTCCTTCGCCAAATTCAAGGACGCGGTGCTGGTGCCGAGCATGAACGTGCAGTCGGCCGCAGAGACCTTCCAGCGCGCCGGCGCCGAGGAATTGGCGGTGGTCGAGGATTTCACCGACCGCAAGGTGGTCGGGCTGTTGACCGAAGGCCACCTGATGCGGCGCTATGCCGAGGAACTCGACAAGGCGCGGCGCGATCTGTCGGGCGAAGGGTAGGGTCGAGAAGGGGCGATCCCGTTGCATTTAGCTAGACATTGCCGGCAAACGACCGCTACCATCGCCGTATAGATCTGAACCAGATTTCACCTGGTGATCGAGTGCTCGAAGAACCGAACAGAAATCCCGGATCCCATCGCTATGGGAAGCCGAGCTTGTGGTGGCCACCACCGCTGGGTTGATGGCCTGCGGGTCTGATCCAAGCTGAAAATCAAATTCTGTGTTCAGAGAGACACCACCATGAATACCATGCTTTCCGTGGAAGCCCGGGAGACCGCGCTTGCCGTGACTTTCCTGTCGGGCGAAACAGTCTGCTACCCTTGGCTCTGGCTAAAGGACAATGCGCCATCGGCGTTTCACCCACAGACCGAAGAGCGAATATTCGACCTGACCAGCGTAGACCCCTCGCTGAGGCCGCTCAGCGTGCGAGACACAGGCGGCGCCGTGGGCATTGTCTGGCCGAATGACCAGGCTGAGGAGGAATTCCCGAGCCAGTTCTTTGAATCCTACCGCCCGGGGAGAAAGCGGGACGATCCGGCTGACATCGCTCCGAAAGTCTGGGACGCCTCAATCGATCTTGAAACCATACCGCGTCACGCCGCCGGAGACCTCTTGCAAAGCGATGCCGATCTGCTCGCCTGGCTGCAGGCCACGGCTGCATACGGGCTCTCCATCGTCGACGGGCTTGGCGACGATCCCGACGCGGGGCGGCGTGCGGCCGAGCGGATAGCGTTCCTGCGCCAGACAAATTTCGGCACGATGTTCGAAGTCGTGTCGATGCCGAACCCGAACAATTTGGCCTATACGCCGGTCGCCCTGCCGTTACACACGGATCTCGCGAACCAGGAGGTGCCGCCCGGCTATCAATTCCTGCATTGTATCGCGAACGACGCTGAAGGCGGTGGATCGATCTTTGCCGACGGGTTTGCGGTCGTCGCCGCGCTACGGGCGGAAGATCCGGAAGCCTACCGCCTCTTGTGCGAGGTCGAGATCCCTTGTCGTTTTCACGATGAAAACTACGATCTGCGCGGTCGGTTTCCTGTGATCGTAACTCAACGCGGTGGAGAAGTGACAGAGTTACGGTTCAACGCCCATCTTGTGGATGTCATCGATCTTCCCTCCGACATATGCGCACCCTTTTATGCGGCCTATCGCAAGCTGATGATGATGATCCGCGGCTCGCGTTTCCAAATAGCCTACCGCCTTAAAGCCGGCGAAATGGCGGTCTTCGACAATCGGCGGGTCTTGCACGGCCGCCAGTCGTTCAACCCAAATACGGGGCCAAGACATTTGCGGGGATGCTATGTCGATCGTGGTGAGTTTCAGAGTCGTATTCGCGTCCTCTCCCGATAGTGGCACGACACCGCGAAGGAGCATCGACCTGCCGAAGGTCGCCTTCGGCAGGCGGTTGGCTGGCAACGGGCGGGTTGCCTGCCTATCGCTTTATTGCGCCCCACCAGCGAATGGCCATCACGGCGAGAAGAAGGAGCACATAGGGCCAATAATAGACGTCATGGACCGCGCGTTTGCCTTCGGCAATCAAAAAGGTCAGCCATATATCGTAACCGCCGACGGTATGGAGGATGCGCCATGCGCGCGGCCCGATCCATGCCGCCGTCCGGTCGAAAGACGTTGCGGCCATGCCGATGATGAACAGGTAGGCCAGACCGCCGAAGACGAACATGGCGGGGTCCGTAGCCTCTTTGAACTGTGCCGGGCTGATCTGCGCAAAGGTGAACAAGGCGATCGCATGCACGCCGTGCGAGAATGCGAAGGCCAGGCCGATCTGACGTCGATGGCGGCGCAGGAAACGCGTGGATGCACTCGGCAAGTCGCGAGCGAGCGCCGATGCCGAAAACGCCGTGCAGAACAGGACGAGCGATATCTGGGCAGTGAGCCGTATGACTTGGCGGACGGCTTCGATCGTGAAATCGCCGCGAAATGCGACAAGCCCGGACAGTGCGAGAGTGATCGCTGCCAAAAACCAGAAGAGCCACCAACGGCTCGTTGCCTTGTCTGCAATGGATGATGCGACGGCGCTCATGATACCTCCCTGAGTGCAAATGTAATCACTGCTTACATTTGAATTGAGGCTATTGCAATCGCAAAGTAAGTCGTGCTTGCATCGATCGCGAGATCGTGATGGTTGGGATGGATGCGTTCTGGCAGAGGACATGGACAAACAACGCAAGACCTATCACCACGGCAGCTTGCGGCAGGCACTGATCGATGCCGCCTTGGCCATCGCCAGGGAGGACGGCGTCGACCAGGTGACGGTGCGGGAGGCGGGCAAACGGGCCGGGGTGTCGTCGGGAGCGCCGTTCCGGCACTTTCCGACCAAGACCGCCCTGATGACCGCCGTGGCCGAAGAGGCGATGCGCCGGTTTCGCGCCGAGATCTCCGTCGAACTGGATAGGGCAGATCAGCTTGATCCGCTCTCGCGCTTTCGGGCGCTGGGCTCAGCCTATCTCAACTGGACCATCAACAACCCGACGCATTTCGAGATCATCTCGATGCGCCGGGCGATCGATTTCGACGCTTCCGAAACGCTTGTTCGACTGAACGAAGAAATCCGCGGTCTGATGGTCCAGATACTGGAAGACGCTCGTGCGGCCGGGCAATTGCGGAAAACGAATATCGAAGGCATTCCCTTACAGGCACGCGCGCTTGTCTATGGGCTTGCCCGAATGTGGGTCGATGGCCAGTTCGCCCAATGGGGCGGCATCGAGAAGGCCGAATTGCTGATGAAGCAAAGTCTCGACGATTTTCTCGCCTTGCTGGCGAAATAAGCAGTCCAGCACCGCGCCGACCCATCCGTAAGTCATCCGTAAGTGCGCTTCCTCTACGTCCTGTTTCGAACCAGGCGACATGTCTGCGCCGTACAGAGAGGGAAACGAACATGAGCACGCTTCTTGCACCAATTGTGATTGGCCCCGTATCGGTCTTGAGTACCTCGGTCCGTATCGATGGGCCGCTCCCCGGGTCGAGCATTTCCCTCCTGGTAAATGGCATACCTGTCCCTGCAGTAAATGCCGGCGCCACAACCACTACCTTTGTGCCGGTCGCCCAGGCTCCCTCAACGTGGGGGATGCATTGACCGCACGCTGGACGCTCGGCGCCGAAACCAGTGACCCAAGCCCGGTCCCGATCGTCGTGCTCGGGTATCCCTCGACGCTAAGCCCATTGGTGTACTTGAGCCAGGTGCACGAGTGCGTCGACTGGGTGCTGATAGGCGCAGCCTATCCTGGCGCCACGGTCGAGATTTTCAACGGCGGCGCATTGATTGGCAGCGATACTGCACGCGGAAATGTCGTACCAGTGCGCATACGCGGGCCGATCCAGGCCAACGATGTGCTTAACGCGATGCAGTCCGTTCAGACGCCTGCCGGACAGGTGAAGAGCAGTCCGACCCCGAGCTTGCCCGCCGAACCGACGCCGTATCGGGAAAATACTATGCCGGCACCAGCAGTCGGCTCAGTTCCTGGGTGTGCGCAAGCAGTACCCGTTAGGGGGTTGGCTCAAGGCGCCACCACGAAGGTCCACTTCAATGGCGACGTGCTGGAATATCCTTTCGTCGGCGCCAACCTCCTGGCGCTGCTTGGCCGTGCCGCGCATAATCCGGATGTCTTCAGCGCCACGCAGCACTTCGAGCGCTGCAATGCATCAAGTCCGTCATCTGCCCCTCCGGTGATCGTCGACGAAACCTTGCCGGTTCGAAAGCCCGTAATCGGGATCGGGACCTCACAGTACAACTGCCCGGCAGCCCGTGCCTTGCCTATCTCCAATCTCGAGCCCGGCGCGACATTGACGATCCAACTTGTCGATCCGACTTCGGGTGCGGCTACCGTGCTCGGGAGAATCGGAGTGGGCGAGGATGTGAGTTCCGGCCAATACTGGATTCCCGACATGTCGGCCCTGATCCCGGCCTCGCCGCCGTTTCCATCGCTCGTCGTCATCCAGGAGCTGTGCGGCAAGACAGCCACATCGGATAAGTTGCTGGTGGTGGGGACTTACCAGGGCAGCGTATTTCCGCCGACCGTCATGGAGCCTGCATTTGAATGTGCAAGCGGCGCTTTCGTCAACAGCGTCGACAATGCGGTCGTGCGTTTGTACTCGGACGCGCCAGATTCTCCTGTAATCAGCAAGCCCGTCTTCAGTTATGGCGGTCTCGTCTGGGTCGAGACATTTCGGCCTTTGCGCGCCGGCGAGCACATTCACGCCGAGCTGGAGCTTACTTGTCAGCCCCCCGCGCTTCGGGTCGGGAGCCCGATCAAAGTATCCGACCTGACCCCACTCAAGACCCCGGATATTCAACAGCCCGTCCGGGTCTTCCAGCGGCTCATTTACGTATCAGGCATAATTCCCGGCGCGCGCGTGCATGTATTCGTGAACGGGAAGTGGCGCGCCAGCGATACGCCACTTGGTTGGACGACGCTCTACTTCGGGATTTACGTGGGCGAGCTCAAGGTAGAAGACCAAATTACGGTGATGCAGACATTGTGCACGAAGATGTCTCCGCTCACCAGAGTTCCCGTCAATGTCTTCCCCGGGGAAATGTTGCTCTCCGCGGCTCCCCCATCCCTGACAGCGGGCCAGCCGGCGACGATAACCATCAAAGCTGTCGACGCCGATAACAAGTACCAATCGGTTGGAGGGACCATATCGCAAGGGGGCGTGGTGGTCGGGGCCACCAACACAGCGTTCACCCTGTCTCCGCCGACCGGCCAAGTATCGGTCAGCTTGCAAGTTGCAGCCGTTGGTTACAACACCGAGACCATCAGTATTCCCCTTACTGCGCCGCCGGTGGTCAAGCCAGCGATGCTGACGATAGCAACGGGTCTCTGGTTCAACGCCAGCAAGAAAGAAATCACTGAAATCACGTGGCACCTGCAGGGGCCGTCCGGCAGCTTTTCAAAGACCGAAAAGCCGAACGCGGAGCCGGCGTTGGTTCAGTTCGCGTTGCCCAAGCCGGCCGGCGGCGGGTTCACGCCGTTCACTCTCAGCTGCGAGGTCACATTCCAGTTCCAGGATTTCAATTTCATCTCAGGCGCATCTGGTACGAGGTCGAGTGACTTTATCGAGGGAGGCCTCATAAAGCCGTCTCCATCAACTGTCGAGATGCATTGGAGCGGTACCGACCTGACAATTAACTTCCTGGTGAAGTGGATACAGCAGGGCGATTATTTCGTCATAGAGCTCATGTAGTCGAACCACCGGCGGAAGGGGCGTTAGGGTGACTGGAGCGGTTCATCGTTTCACGGAAACGGCGAACCGCTCTATCTCTTTGTTTTCCGCAATTCCGGACGGAAAACCGTTTCACACTTTTCCTGGATTTGCGCTAATGCTCGATCGGTCCCTTCGGCATGACCAGCGCCGTGCCAGCAGTCGTCGGCCGCTCGATCATGCGACGGACGCGTGGCGGCTCGTTGCCGCTGTGCAGCGCCCTTATGCGCTCGCCAATGACGGCGTCGGCGTAGGTGGCGCGCCTGTTGTGGCGGATGTATTCGACCCATGTCGGCGTGTGGTAGTGCTCGATCCAGATTGAGGGGTTTTCGAGGTCGCGCGCCAACGTCCAGTTGCGGGCGCCGTCACGGCGGCGGATGCGGCCGCGCTCGGCCATGGTGGCGAGGAATTCCGGCACGTCCTCGTTGCGGATGACATATTCGATCATGATGGCGATGGGCCCGCTGCGCGGCTTCAGGTCGAGCGCCAGATGCGGCTCTTGGAAGCGGTTGAGCGGATCGAGGTTGAGCACCGCCTGTTGCGGCAGCGGCAGCAGCAGGCCGATGGCGCCTCCAGCCAACATCGTGACGCTGGCGGCCATCAGAGCGACTTCGGCGCCGTGCACGTCGGCAACGACGCCCCACACCCAGCTGCCGAGCGCGATGCCGCCGAAGGTTGCGGTCTGGTAGACCGAAAGCACGCGGCCGACCACCCAGCGCGGTGTCGACATCTGGACGGTGACGTTGAAGTGCGAAAGCGCTGTCACCCAGCAGGCACCGCCGACCAACAGGCCGAGCGACGTCTGCCAGGCATTCTCGCTGACGGCGGCATTGAAGGCGCAAAGCGCGAAGCCGGCGAATGCCATGCGCACCATCGTCTCGCTGGACAGGAGCTGCCGTAGCCTGACGCTGGTCAGCGCGCCGCCGACGGCGCCGATGCCGAAAGCGCCGAGCATGATGCCGTAGGTCAAGGCATCGCCCTTGACGACGTCGCGCGCGACCAAGGGCAGCAGTGCCAGGACCGCGCCGGCGCTGAAGCCGAAGGCCGAGCTCCTGACCAGCACCTTGCCGATATTGGGCGACATGGCGACGTAGCGCAGGCCGGCGCCCATGGCGGCGCCCAGCGTCTCGCGCGGCAAAGTCGATGCCGGCAGTTCCGGCCTCCAGCGGGCCAGCACGACGATGAGGCCGACATAGCTCAGCGTGTTGGCGGCAAAGGCGGCGGCAGCACCTGCGGCGGCCACGATGATACCGCCGATCGCCGGGCCGACGCTGCGCGTCAGGTTGAAGCCCATCGAGTTGAGCGCGATCGCCGCCGGCACCTTGGCGCGAGGCACCATGTCGCCGACCGAAGCCTGCCAGGACGGGCTGTTGAGCGCGGTGCCGCTGTCGATCAGGAAGGTGAAGGCGAGCAGCGTCCACGGCGTCATCAGGTCGAGATAGGTGAAGACGGTGAGAAGAGCCGAAACAACCAGCATGAAGATCTGGGCGATCAGCATGACCTTGCGCCGGTTGAAGCTGTCGGCGATGGCGCCGGCCAGCAGCGCAAACAGCATGATCGGCAAGGTGGTCGAGGCCTGGACCAATGCCACCTGGTAGGACGAGGTGGCGATCGTCGTCATCATCCAGGCGGCACCGACGCCCTGGATCAGGCCACCGAAATTGGAGACGAGGCTGGCGGACCACACCGCACGGAAGATGCCGTGCCGGAACGGCGCCAGCGCCGAGGCGCTTTCGCTTTCCGGTGTGTCGTCGCTCATAAATGCTTTCCCGGGCTCAAAACGCTTTGTTCTTCCGATGAATCGGCCCCGCAAGCCAAGGATTCAATAGAACATCACATCGCAAAGGGCGAACGCATTCTCGAAAAACATCATGGTCCAACAACGAGATAGCGGGCCGGTCAGCGCGTGCCGCTGCGGGCGAGCGGCTGCTCACGGCATGCCGTCCCTGACGATCTCCGACACTTCGATCAGCCCTTCGAAATTATCGGTGCGGCCCTGGCGGATGTCTTCGGTTTCGCGCAGCAGCCACAAACCAATCGAGATGAGATTGGCGCACAGTTCCCTGGGCAGGGCGTTGTCGCCGGAGCCGAGATATTCGACGAAGGCGGTCCAGACGCGGCTGGTGAAATGAAGTGCCTCGATCGCCTCCGGCGAGTTGCGGTCGGCCACCGCCGCCGACAGCATGTCGATCGAACGGGTGAGACGCTGCCGGTGCTCGGCGCCGGTCTCAATCTCGGCTTGGGGGAATACATCGTTGGCGCTCTACCGTTCCGTCGGAGTGGTCAGGTCAGGGAACTCAACAGATCGAATTGCGAGATTTGATCCAGATGCTGGCATCGCCAGCTGCCGAATACGCATCACTTTTACGAAGGCGCACCAACACCCGGGGCCGCGCACAAAATCGCACCGGTTTTCAGGGAGCGCGACGTTGCGTATCCGGCTCCGGAATGGTTCCGGACTTGAGGTTTGGTGGTCGCCGCGCCCCCGATCAACGGCTGATTCGGCTACAATCCAACCGCAGACGAATCCGACATCAAACGCGATTTGACGGAAACCAATTCAATGGGTTGGTGGCGACTGCGAGGGTGGCTTTTTGAAGCGTCCGTGTGCTTTGCGGCGGCCGGATCCAACTGCAAGTGTGCCGTATCGGCAGCTCGTCGATTGCGATAGGCTCCTGCTATCGGGACGGATGGGGCGTCTGTCTCGGTTTGGGGTAAGGCCGGTTCCTCACCACTGCGCGGCAGAGCGCAGATTTCGTGAAACCGGCTTTGGGG